>JBGOYO010000287.1:0-4526 GCA_041479715.1 Anaerolineae bacterium | reverse complement strand
GGGTAATATCGCTTGTTTCCCAGTCATGGGATAATTATATACCGATGTTATATATTACTGACCAAAGATGGGGATAATCGAATTAAACGGATATTAAGCGATTATAACTTATGCAACTAGTCTGAACGAATAATCGTCAGAACATACAATATAGGTGCATAGAGTCCCACAATGATGTGATAATTAGAATTAATCTTCATCAAAAAAAACGAACGACAGGATAAATTCGGAGGATTTTAATGAAAAAAATATATTTGTCTCTAGGGTTATCTGCTGCCCTCATTTTTCTATCCGCGTGTGCCAGTTCACAGCCTGGCTCAGGGGGAGACCTGACCGGCCAGGTGTGGGTGCTATCTGAGCTGGGCGGAAAATCTCTCGAGGCAAGCACTGGTATATCCGCGTTGTTCACTTCCGGCGGCAAGGTGAGCGGTTCTTCGGGCTGCAACCGATACTCGGGCAGCTATACAGTCTCTGGCACCAGCATCACCTTTTCGCAACTTGCCTCAACGATGATGATGTGTGATTCGCCGGTGATGGCCCAGGAGACTGCTTATCTGAAGGCATTAGGTGAAGCGAAAACCTTTACAGTGAAAGGCAATCAGCTCAGCCTGTTCGATTCTGGTGGGTCCACCCTGGCTGTATATAACGCTCAGTCACAGGATTTAGCCGGCACCTCCTGGGACGTGCTCAGCTACAACAACGGAAAGCAGGCCATCACCAGTGTGATGATTGGCACTTCCCTCACCGCTGACTTTGACTCAGACGGCACACTTTCTGGGAATAGCGGCTGCAACTCATATAGCGGCGCGTATAATCTGAACGGGAGCCAGATCACGATCGGTCCACTGGCCGCGACCAAGAAGTTCTGCGGTGACCCGGCGGGTTTGATGGATCAGGAAAGCCAATACCTGGCAGCCCTGCAGACCGCTGCCACATACCAGGTGGAAGGGACTACACTGTCGCTGCGCACCCAATCAGGCGCCCTTGTGGTTCAACTCACTAAAAAATAGCATTTACACTTGCAATGGAAAATATCTTATACCCGGGCAGCTTTGATCACTTTGCTGCCTGATTGCTGCTTCATTTCTGCTATTGATGAGGCGGCAGTATTTATTTAATATTTTCCAGATCTGCGCTGCGTGTGGATATTCGGAAGATCAATCCTAAAAAGCAGCGTGCATATATCTGAACACGAAACCGAGAAATTATCGGAATAGAGCTTATTCAAACGCGCCCGGGTTGACGAGCGAAAAGATAAGCAAGTAGAACAACACAACAGGAAATTACTTTTAACAATCTATGGTGAAAGACAACTACAGATGCAGGGATGCAGTAAAATTGACCGCAATCATGGTGAATTTGAATTCATCCGACCACCTTCGACACCCAGGTCAGCACAGAGAAGTCCAGTAGGCTGGTGCCAACCAGTCGATTCATGTTCCATTTCTCGGCGCTACGTCACCTGAGTTATTACATCTTCCGCCTGTTCATCCCAATTTTTCTGATCATCACCGTATCGTATATCACCTTCTTCCTGAAGGATTACTCCCGCCGGATCGAGATCGCCACAATCGCAACCTGCTTCTGTACATCGCCTTCAGCTTCAGCCTGGGAGAAAACTACCCACGCATGGGCTACCTGACCTTCATGGATGGCATTATGGCAACCACATTCGTCATTAATACGATCGTCGTAGTGTTAAATGTATATTTTTAGTGGCTGGAACAAAAAGGTGATCGCGAGAAAGCCGACCGCCTGGAGGCGCCTGCGAATTACCTCTACCCGCTGGCCTATCTGATCGCGTTTGGTGTAATTGCTATCGTGTTTATTCGTTAGAAATACCAATAAGCAAGGGTCACAAATAACAGCCCACTTCACTAGATACTCGGCAACTAGTCGTTATGTAATTCCACATGCCTGGTTGATTTTTATTTCATCCGCACTATTTTCGGTGTACCCCTGGTAAAAAGGTCCACATTCCTGTCTTCACCGAAATTGAGCTGCCGACGTCATTCCCAATCACACGGCTGTCCGCGTGTCTCAAGCGGAGATAAACTTCTCCATTACGGTCGGCAGTCCACACCAATACTGTATCAGCTCCAAACTTGGATGGGGTCGCCTGGGCTAGCAGGGTAGTCCCATCCTGGGCAAAAAGACTGATCACCGTTGCCGTCGGTAGGCTTTTTACGCTGCTCTTGATCAGATAATGCTCACCCTGAGTGACGGCCATTTTCATCCAATCTTCATCGTTCTGAAAATCAGGTCTGAGCGGATTGCAAAAATTATGGTTTTGGCTGGCGCCGTTGGGGTATATTACGCTCGCATTGGCTGGGCTGTTATCATCACCCGATGTATCATAACTGTCCGGCGCAAAACAGATCACATCGGCTGCCGGGATGGAGGTAGACACTTCGGCATCGGTCGGGTAGGTTTCGCTGTTTCCGGATTGATCCACAGCGTGCATGCGGTAAGAATAAGTATTACCGGGCTGGCCGATGATCCAATATTGGGAAGTCGACCCGTATATCGGCGGAAATGTCGTCCAGTTATCTTGGTCCACTTTCTCCTGAACCTCGGCGTAATCGATTCCGGATAAATTGTCCGTGCCCACCCAATCAAGCTGGAAAGCATTGCTGGGTTGGGTAGCCGGCAACGGGTTCATGCTTGTGATTGGGGGTGTTTTATCGATCCCCAAATCCCACGCGGCTTTTCCGATCCAATTACCCGCTTTGTCCAAAACCTGGACGAACACTGCAGCATCATTCCCCTCCGCCTGCTCTGCCGGGCTGAACGGCATGCTCCAACCATCTGATCCATTATAATCGGTCCCCAATTTCTGCCATGCTCCCGACATCCAATTGGTGGAATGCCAAAAGAACTCCACCCGATCGATCCCGTTATCGACATCATTTACATTTGCGGTCAAAATCATATCTGTATCGGGTAGGTAGGAATCTGGAGCTGGGAAGGTGATCTCTGCCCCCGGAGTCAAATGGTCCTCATATAGGCGAATCGTATACGTATAACCCGCCCCTCCGGCCAGGGGGTGTTTCCAGGCCTTGAGTTTAAGGTAATAAATCCCGGCTTTTGGCAGTGTGTAACTTAGCAAGGGGTCACGTAATACGGCGTAAACTTCATCATCGTTCTCGGCTAGCACAGTTTTGCCGTCTGTATCCAGAAGGTACAGATAGGAATCGAGGGGTGATCCATCCACCATTGCATCGATATCAGCTACGATGCGGTCACCTGCATTTCCGAAAAATTTATAAAAATCGTAATCGCCGTTCGGGCAAATTTCTCCCGGAATTTTGATTGAGGGATCGTAAGCCAAGAAGAATGCCTGGGATGGCGACTCATCTTGACGGTTATCATTACAGTTGCCTGGTGGTGTGGCAGCGATGCTGAAATCATCGATTCCCCACCCCGTATAATTATTCGCAGCCGCATCCAGGGTAACAAATAGAAAACGGATCCGAATTTTATGCCCATTGTAAGTAGATAGATCGATCGCTTTATTACGCATCCAGCTGGTCGTGTCTGGGATTTGTGGGTCATCAATCAGCTGTACCATGTTAACGAATGGCCCTTGGTCCACCGATATCTGCACCCAGCGCTGGTCCCAGATTGGATCGCTTGTTTCTGTTTGGTATCGGTAATAGAACCTTAAGAAATACCCCGGAGCGGTGATATCAAATGGTGGGCTGGTCAGCGAGCCCCAATTTGGCTGACCACTATCGTAATCACCTAAATCATTTTGGTACCACCAGCTGTTTATCCCACTGTGAGCCATGCTGGCCTCGCTCTCAAATTTCCACAAACCGTCGTAAGCCCATTTAGCTTCGTGGTTCTCCATTGTATCGCTATACGGAATGGTCTCGACCCCTGGAAATATGATCGGGGATTCGATGGAGAAATTTGATTTGTCTGTCCATGGGCTTAATAGTCCTGCTTCATTCCTCGCCTGCACCCTCCAGCTGTATGAGCCTTCCTCCAAGGAATCGACAAATCGTACAGGGTCAGCCTGCCATGGAAAGGTGATTAAAAGGGCTGAATCTTTGTAGATCTCCAGCTTATATTCAGCCGCTCCTCCGCCATTCCTCCAGGAAAATGGGATGTCATCCCCTGCCCGAAATTGAGACGGTTCGAAAGGCATGACAGTTATTGGAACCAGTGGAGCCGTAATCCGCGAGGAGACTTTCAACGATGAAAGTGTGTTACCGGTAACCATTTCATACTGCATATACGCAATATCTTTGGAAACCGCCTGGGAGTGTCCGGTATAATTTTCATCCGAGTACAGAGTTGCGATGACCTGATCACCCACCATGATCGCTTCAGCGTCATCATTCCCTAAGGGATTCAAGGTGTTCCCATTGGGATAATCCCCAATCCCGAACTTGACACACCCCCCTTGATAATATGGATCTTCAAATAACGTAATCTGGTCCGCTCCCGGTGCGCAGCTGGGAGGTGGGATTGGACAGGAATAATCTTTGATGAAATGGGTCAGCCCTACGCGGGGTGCC
>JBGOYO010000286.1:0-4526 GCA_041479715.1 Anaerolineae bacterium | reverse complement strand
TCCGGAGAATCCGACCAGGCAGTCAGCATGCTTCACCAAGCCGTTTCAAAAGATATCGCCGGGCAGGTTCCGCAACGTATGTGGGGCGAGCATCATCAATACTCATCGCTCTGGCCTGTCATCATCGAAGCGCAGAACACCAACCCGAACAGCCCGCAAAACCTTCCAATTCCTGCCGCGGTCGCTTCCAGCCTGGGCTGGAACCAGCTCGGTGCCGCGAGTTCCGGCGATAATGTCACCAACCCTTTGGCGGAAAGTGCTTCTTCAATTGAACCTGGTTACGATGCCGTCGAGGTCCCGCAGGCGAAGCCGGTCTACTCTCCTCACGCCGTCGATGTTGAAGTTGAAGCTGCACCCGTGAGCGAATCAACCCGCCTAGCCCAGACTGAGCTCGAGAAGATGGCTGCTGAGCTCTCGGTGCCGCACATCGCCCACGAAGACGGTCGCTTCCCCATCTATGTAGTATTCACCACTCACCTCGGGTTGTCGTCTCAATATACTCCTGCTGCCGTCCAGGCTATCGACGCTGAGCTCAAAAAGTTGGTCGAGGTCGTTCATGGGCGAAAAGTCAACCAGGAATTCTGGAGTTCCTTGCTCTTTTACGCTGACGACCCAACCAGCACCCAGGCATTTAATCTTCAGCCGGCTCCGCACGATGATGCCTGGCAGCTTAAATTGATCCTTTCCGCCCTTGATTCAGCCCTGGATAAACGTGGCGAGCGCATCGGTGCCGTGCTTATCGTCGGTGGCCCTGAGATCGTGCCTTTCCACAATTTGCCCAACCCGGTTGAAGATGCCGACATGGAAGTCCCTTCGGACAATCCATACGCTGCCAAAGACAATAATTACTTCATCAGCGACTGGCCCGTCGGGCGTGTCTCGGGTGGATCAGGGGCTGATCCTGCCCCTCTCCTGGCTGTATTGAAGGAAATCACCAACCGTTATGACCATAACGCCAAAAAGCCTGCCTGGTATCGCCGCCTGGTCCAGTATTTCCGTGAGCTGCTCAAGACCGGTGTGTCCAAAAAACTTTCCAGTTTTGGCTATACTGCCGCCGTCTGGCGCCGTGCCTCGTTATCCGTCTTTCGCCCCATCGGTAATCCAAGTGATCTGTTGATCTCTCCCCCCATCCACGCGGCCGACGTTTCCGATCCGTTCGTTGCAGTAGAGCCGCCCCAGCCGGTCAATACCAAATCCTCCACCTGCCTCACTATGCCCGATACGCGCCTGGCTTATTTCAATCTCCATGGCGTGCCCGATTCGAGTGAGTGGTACGGGCAGTGTGATCCAACCCTGCCCGAGGCCGGTCCCGAGTTTCCGATAGCGATGCGCCCGCAGGATATCCGCAACAGCGGCTCAGCCCCTCATCTGGTGTTCACCGAAGCCTGCTATGGGGCAAATATCGCTGGCAAGTCCGTTGATGAAGCCATCTCGCTCAAATTCCTTGCCTCCGGCACTCAAGCTTTAGTGGGTTCCACCTGTATCTCTTACGGTTCACTATCCGCACCATTAAGCTCTGCTGACTTGCTTGGGTGTGTATTTTGGAACCTCTTGCAGGAAGGGTTTACTGCTTGTGAATCGTTCAAACGGGCCAAGATCCACCTCACCCGTGAAATGAATCAACGCCAGGGATTCCTCGATGCCGAGGACCAGAAGACCCTGATTTCGTTCGTTCTGTTTGGTGACCCTCTGGCGCAGCCTTTCCAATCCAGGTCTGCTCCCAAGACCACCCCCCGGTTATCCGATGCAGCAGTGCAGGTTCCAACCGTATGTGAGCGGTCATGTGAAGGCGAGGCGGGTTCCACGGTTTCGTTGGAGACCATCTCACATTTGAAAAGCATCGTTGCTCAATACCTACCCGGGATGGGCGATGCTGAGGTCAGACTATCGCATGAGCATCAAAGGTGCTCGAATCTGGGTGGAAAATGTGGTTGTGGTAAACAATGCCAGTTTTCTCGCATTACCTCGAAACGTCAGCCATTAGGGAAACTCCGCCGCCGGGTGGTCACTCTCAGCAAGAATTTCGAGCAGGCACACCGCACACACAAGCAATACGCTCGCCTCACCCTCGACGACCGGGGAAATATCATCAAGATGGTTGTATCACATTAAGATACCTTAAGCTCGCCGAGACCTCTCCAAGGCGTATAAATAGAATCTTTCGTGGTATCATTTCATCCGGTTTTATCCTATAACTGTGTATTAAATTTGGAGATAGATTGCGGAGCAGAGGTTCTTTTTCATTCCTTCGCTGGGGTTCATTACTTCTCGTCCTCCTTGCCGTTGTGGTAACTACATTACAGCTGGTCAGGTTTAGCCGGCTGTGGATTAATTTCCCCTCCAACCTGTCCATTGCCGGTGTACCCGTCGGGCAGCTATCACGCCAGGCGGCTGCGGAAAGGTTGCTGACGGTCTATTCGCAGCCAATTGAGCTTACTTACAACGAGTCCATCATCCAGCTCGACCCGAATACCGTAGGTTTCACCCTGGATAACGAGTCAATGCTCGCCGTGGCCGAGCAGGAGCGCATCCGCACCTCCTTCTGGGAGGCTTTTTGGAATTACTTGTGGGATCGTCCGACTCAGCCGGTTGATATCCCTTTGCGCGCCACCTATTCTGAAGACCGTCTGCGCGCCTATCTGCAGACTGAGATTGGTACCCGCTACGATCAGCTTTCCACCTCGGCCAAGCCCGTCGTGGGTACGACTAATTTTCAAGCCGGCACCTCCGGTTCAGAATTGGATATCGAACGCGCCATCCCGTTGATCGAAGCTTCATTGTTTTCATTAAATAGACGGTCAGTTGATCTTCCGATAAAGAAAACCAATCCTCTTCATCCAACATTCCAAAACCTGGACGTCCTGCTCCGCCAGACCATTGAGCTTTCTGGCTTTGATGGCATCATTGGCCTCGATGTAGAAGATTTGCAGACCGGGCAAAATATCAGCTTTATCTTGAATAAAGGCCAACCGGTCACTACTCCTCCTGACGTAGCCTTTACCGCCAGCAGCACCATCAAGATTCCCATCATGATCTCGGTATTCCGGCATATCGGTGAAAACCCTGATGCCGAGACCACCAAGAATCTCGAAGATATGATCGCCAAGTCCATCAATCCTGCCGCGGATTGGTTGATGCAGAATAAAATCGATCGCGATAAAGGGCCGATACTCGTCACTGAGGATATGCAGACCCTCGGTCTGAGTAACACCTTCCTGGGCGGCTATTTCTACGCCGGTGCCCCTCTATTGGAAGTCTATAACACGCCAGCCAACGAACGCACGAATATCTCCACCGATCCGGACCCCTACAGTCAGACGACCCCCTCTGAGATTGGGCTTCTCCTTAAAGACCTGTACCAGTGTGCCAGTTTGAACGGTGGATCATTGATCGCTGCCTTCCCCGGTGAGATCACCCAAACCGAATGCCAGACCATGATCAACTACCTGGTGCAGGACCGTATCGCCCTGCTGATCCAGTCAGGTGTCCCCGACGGCACCAATGTAGCTCACAAACACGGCTGGGTGACGGACATGTACGGCATCATTCATGATATGAGCGACGCTGCCATCGTCTTTTCACCCGGTGGTGACTACGTGTTCACCGTCTATATGTATCACCCTGTGCAGATCGTCTTCGACCCTGCCAACCAGCTGGTGAAGGACCTCTCGAGCGCCATCTACAACTACTACAACATCCCCACTCCGTAATCTGAAATAGATAAGCTAAGTCCCATCATCGTTCAAACCGGTGAGCTGCAGGCTGACCTCCCATAAGCGTTTAGCCGCCTCCAGGTCATATGAAGCCGCACTGGAATGCACCGCCTTACAATCTGCGTAATACTTCCCCGTGACCCCTTCCAATTCCGGTGAAGTCGCCAGGTAGATGCTCGTCTGCGCCCCCTCCAGCGGAGGTTGACCGATACGCTGGACGACCACGTTGATCACTGGAGTCAGAAGCGGGTTCACTTTTTTCCATATTTCCGTCGCCACCATTCCCGGCGATAGAGCATTGGACGTGACCTGTGTGCCCGCCATTTGCCGCGCCAGCTCATATGAAAACAGCACATTCGCCAGCTTTGACCGACCGTAGGCTCGATATATGCTATAAGATTTCACCAGCTGCAGGTTATCGAAGTCCAGCTGCTCGCCGTAGTGGCTGCCCGACGACACATTGATCACCCTGCCGCTGCGGCTTTTTTTGAGTGCCTCCATCAGCAGGTTGGTCAGCAGGAAGTACGCCAGGTGGTTGACTGCAAAGGTCATCTCGATCCCATCTACACTCAATTTTCTTTGCATCGAAACTCCCCCGGCATTATTCACCAAGACGTCCAGATGGTCGTATTTTGCCTTGAACTGAGCCGCTGCAGACCTGATCTGCGCCTGCGATGACAGGTCCACCAGCAGGTACTCAACCGCCGGGTTTCCGGTCACTGTCTGGATAGTTTTCACCGCATTGTCGCATTTAACCTGGTTGCGCCCGATAATGATCACTACTCCGCCCATCCTGGCGACCTCCTGGGCAGT
>JBGOYO010000285.1:0-4531 GCA_041479715.1 Anaerolineae bacterium | reverse complement strand
TTAGTCTTAAAGTGTCGGAAGTATTTGGCCGGGCGATAAAATAAACACCATTAGTAACATTTTCTAAAACACTATCATTCGCCTGAAGCCCGAAATGGGCTAACCCACATCCCAAAGCGTCTGATTTACAACTTTGGGCGATGGTATCAACCGTATCGATATAAATATAAATCGCCGGGTAAGGAGAAAAATCTTTGGTGACATAATTGAATGCAACCAGGGACGGTCATAAAACCGTCCCGGATTGTATTACTTCGGAGACGCCCTAGTGGGAAAAAATGAGACGCCCCGTACGGAGACGACCCTACAGGGAACAATTAGCCAGCCCGTTGATCGTAGCTGTCTTCAAGGAAGGATGATAGGCCGTACCGAGACGCCCCAGTGGGGCGTCTCTACGAAAATTCCCATTCGCAGGGTAAAATAAGGTCGATGGAACGAGTAAATGATAACGCCATGCCAGGCTGGTCGGATGGTGGCATTACCGATGACAACATTCTGAGGACAGTGAAAACCTGTGGCTAATCTCGCTGCGATCGACGCGGGTTCAAACGCCATCCGCATGCTGGTGAGCCGTTTGGATAACGACGGTAAGCTCGAAACGCTGGAAAACATCCGCCTGCCGGTGCGGCTGGGTGGGGATGCATTCACCAGCCGAGTGTTCAGCGAACAGACCATGCAGATGGCTGTGGATGCTTTCATCCGCTTCCGCCAGGCGGCTGACTTGTTCGAGGTCCGCCAGGTGAGAGCGGTCGCCACCAGCGCCATGCGTGAGGCGATCAATAGTGATGTGCTGATTGACCGCATCCATCGTGAGACCGGTTTTAGCGTCGAAACCATAAGTGGCGAAGAAGAAGCCCGTCTCATCCATCTGGCAGTGAGGCATGCGGTTGACCTACACGGGAAAATCGCGCTGCTCATCGACGTGGGCGGCGGAAGCATCGAAGTGGTGCTCTCGGATGGAGAAAATATCCTTTCCACTGAGAGTTTCGATATGGGCACCGTACGCTTACTAAGCACGCTGGATAGCCAGGACGGGCAAAGGCTGCCCACGAGCAGCCTGCTGCGAGAATATGCCGCCTCGGCCCACCGCTATGTTGACCGCGAGATCGGTGGTTATAAAATCCAAATCTGCGCGGGCACAGGCGGTAACCTGGAGGAAATGGGCAGGCTGCGGAAACGCCTGTTCAATAAGCACCGCAGTGACTTGATCACTCTGGATGAGATGGAACAGCTCATTCAGCTTCTCGAAGCGATGAGCGTCGAGGAACGCATCCAAAAACTTGGTTTAAATCATGACCGTGCGGATGTGATCTTGCCGGCGGTGATCGTGATGGAAATGATCATCCGCGAAGCGGGGATTAAGGAAGTGCTGATCCCTGGGGTGGGGCTGAAAGACGGCGTGCTGCTCGAAATGGCCCCGCTGGCGGTTGGTCCACGCTTGCCCCGGCGAGTGCAGGTGATGGCGTCGGTTGAGCAGATGGGGCGAAAATATGCATACGATGCAGAACATGCCACCACAACCGCCCGGCTGGCAGCCCGTCTCTTTGATCAATCACTCTCGCTGCATCATCTGACCGAGAATGAACGCTTGCTGTTAGAAGCTGGCGCCATGCTGCATGACATTGGGCACTACATTAACACCATTGATCATGACCAACATGGTTATTACCTGCTTATGCATCACCCTTTGATCGGCCTGACAGCCTCCGAACAAGAAATCGTCGCCAACCTGGTTTATTATCACCGCAAGCAAATACCGGCGGCTTCGGATGGTAACGTATCTAGCATACCCCAAAAGGACCGCCTCATCATCACCAAACTGTGTGCCATCCTACGCCTGGCAGACGCACTGGATACCAGCCACCAGGGGCGCATTCAAGACGTGCTCCTGGAACACTGGCAAGATGAACACTGGCAGCTGCACCTGGTGAGCGAAAGTGAAGCCATGCTGGAGAGATGGGGGCTGAGCAAGCGAAAATCTCTTTTCCAGGATGTGTTTGGCGTCAAGTTGGATGTGATGTAGGAACGGTGAATAACAAAAAAAAGCCCGTTGATTGCAGCAAGCTGCATGGGATGATGGATAGTGGCGTCCGGTTTCTGCTATCCCACCAACGGCGCCATCCACGTCACCGGTGGTGATGAATTTCAGTGGGTCGGGTCTACCTTGTTATTTCCTTAAGTGATAGGGAACGTCGATAATAATGCGCTGAAATCCAGAGGTGCGGCGGCGGTAGAGCAGGGCAGTCTTGATCATTAAGGAGGTCTGGTTGTGCAGCAATGCCTGCCACCACCTGGCAGGAATGAATTCAGGCAAAACCACTGCGGCCAGCGTGCCGTCGTTGTGCTTGCGATCATCTTCATCCAAATAGTCGAGCAGCGGGGCGATGATCGAGCGGTAGGGTGAGGGGAGGATAACCAGGGGCACATCAGGCCACCAACAATCCCATTCCTTGCGCATTTTCTCTCCAGCACCAGGATCCAGCTCGATATAGACCGCAGTGATATCTTTAGAAATGGATTGGGCAAAGGAGATGGCATCAAATATACCGCGATGCACTCCTGAGACCGGCACAACCAGCCGCAAGGGCGGAGAGGGCTTTATATCTGGGGGGAGTCCGTGCAGGCTTAGCTGCTTGCCCACATCCTGGTAGTGTTGATGGATACGAAGAAAGATAACGACGAATATCGGGATAATCAACACTGTAATCCAGGCGCCCTCGCGGAATTTGCTGATGGTGATAACGATGAGGGTCGTGGCAGTGGCGATGGCACCAAGACCATTGAGAGTGGCTTTCAAGCGCCAATTCTTGGTTCGTTCTCGAAACCAATGGACGACCATGCCAGACTGTGAAAGGGTGAAAGCCAGGAAGGCTCCAATCGCAAAGAGCGGGATTAACAAGTGGCTATTCCCGCCGAATATTACGATCAAAATACCCGTTGCGATGGCAAGGAAAACGATGCCATTGGTGAAGACCAGCCGATCACCCAAACCGGTAAATTGGCGCGGTAGAAAGCCATCTCGGGCTAAGATAGCGGACAGGCGTGGAAAATCCGCAAAGCTGGTATTCGCTGCTACAGCCAAGATAAGCAGGGTAGAAATCTGAATTACCACATAAGCGAATCCGCTACCAAGAAGATGCCGGGCCAGTGCTGATAGAATGGTTTCATGTGGACCGGCGACAATACCCAGGAATTGTGTCAATCCTATGCTGCCGACAAATAAAATGCCCATCAGAATTGCCATTACGATCAGGGTGCGCCCGGCATTTTTGGATTCTGGACGTTGGAACGCTGGCACACCATTACTGATGGCTTCAATACCGGTGAGAGCAGTGCACCCGGTGGCGAAGGTGTGTAGTATCAGGAATAAGGTCAAAGGCTGAATTGGTTGAGGGGCGACCGTTACCATCGGCGTTGGTCCATCGATCAGCAGACGGATCCCACCATAAACCAACATGGGGATGTAAGTGAATAAAAACAAATAGACCGGCACTGCCATCAGCGTGCCGGTCTCACGCAATCCACGCAGGTTGGCAAGCATGATCATCCCAAGCAAACCCAATGCAATCCCAATTCTGTAAGGCCACAGGATGGGGAAGGCCGAAGCAATGGCATCCACGCCAGCTGTCAGGCTCACCGCAGCGCACAGTAAGTAATCTAGCAACAATGCACCGGCTGCAATCAAGCCTGGCAGAGTGCCGATGTTGGCTCGGGCAACAATATATGAGCCACCACCAGAGGGATACCCATGGATCGTTTGATAGTATGAGATTGCAACAACGATAAGAACAGCAACAATTATCAGACCAATTGGCCAAGCCAAAACCAACCCAGCAGCCCCGGCAACAACCAGACCCAGATAAATTTCTTGGTTAGCGTATGCGATTGAGGATAGGGCGTCGGGGGAGAAAGCTGCCAGGGCGCGGATTTTATTCAACCGCTTCTCCGCCAGCTGCTGGGTGGGAAGAGGTGTTCCAATCAACGTGCTCTTTAGCTTGGATAGCATAGAGATATGATCGACGTTAGATTACCCAGTAGTATATACTACTATAACTTTTAATAACAGTGAAAAAATGACCCGAAATTGAATGGTGCAAGATTGGCTGACTATAATCACGATCATTCTGACCTTTGATAATGGAAGTAGAAGATGGCTGGCAGCAGACTAATCCCATCTAACGAAGAAAAAAAGCATCTGCCAGGCTGGCTAGCCAGCGGTTCGATTACTTCCGCGAATGTCCAGAGCAACCCATCGAGCTTGGAGGCAGCCTGGACGATCATTACGATTGTTATTGAGCAGTTCGGCTGGGTGCTCGTCAAGCACCCGTGGAGGATGACTGATAAAAAATGTACGTGGACTACCAGTCCTGGATCATGCTGATCTATCTTTCCATCTTCGTAAGATAAAGGACGACGCCGTATGGAGACGCCCCGACAGGGCGTCTCTATGCAGACCTTCCATGGTCGCACTGGCATATTTCCCCCTCCGCAGGGTAAAATATAGATACCATAAAGGAGATTGACATGACCG
>JBGOYO010000284.1:0-4532 GCA_041479715.1 Anaerolineae bacterium | reverse complement strand
CCCAGCTCCTGGTCCAGTCTACGGATGATGCGCTGGCGTATCTGGGCAACTTCATTATCAGTTAGGGTTTTATCGGAGGCCTGATAGGTGAGCGAATATGCCAGGCTCTTTTTCCCTGTGCCGATTTGATCGCTGCGATAGACATCAAACAGGGCGATATCCGCCACGATTCGACCGGCAGCCTGCCGAATCACCTCCGCGACCCGCCCGGCAGGTATCTCCTCATCCACCACTACTGCCAGATCTTCCAGGACGGGTGGAAAGGCCGGGACAGGCTGCATATCGTATCGCTCCGGGACCACGCTGATGAGCAGGTCCAGGTTGATATCAGCTGCGACAACCGGGTTCGGCGAGAAGTCGTAGCGCTCGTGTACCAAAGGATGCAGCTCACCGAATACTCCAATTTGCTGCTCTCCAACCAGGATGCGGGCAGTCTTGCCGGGATGAAAAGTCGGATGCTCAGCTGGCTCGACCAGGTAATCGACGTGCAATTCCTTCATCAATCCTGAAATGACCCCCTTCAGGTCGTAAAAATCCATCACATCATCGGTTTGTTTTTGCCAGCCTGGCAGTGAACGCGGACCGGTGAGCACGATCGCCAGGCGGTGCAGCTCATCCGGGCGCTCTCCCGCTTTCGAGGCTATGAAGATCGGCCCAGCTTCGAAGAAGGCGATTCGCTGGCGGATGTGGGAGTTCCGCTCAACGGCTTCAAGGGCACTGTTGAGTACACTGTGCCGCATCACCACCCGGTCAGAGGCGATTGGATTAATGATCCGCAGGTAAGGTTGATCATCTGGAGGAGTGCCCGGAGCCAGGCGGCGCGCTTCCCTCTCTGGCGTGGTTTGTCGGTGGCTCACGATTTCTTGCAGACCCAAATCGACCAGGCGGTCGATGATGCGTTCTTCTCTTTCGATTATTGAATTGCTGCGTTGGGGCGGAAGCTCAGAAGTCAAGCGAGTTTCGGGGATGCGGTCGTACCCGTAGATGCGGGCGATCTCCTCCAACAGGTCGGCCTTACCTACCAGCCCATCGTTAATATCCAGACGGTGGTCAGGTGTGTGGGCGCGGATAACGACCTGGGGAGGTCGATCGGTTAGTAGTTCACATGTAAACTCCAGGCTTTGGAGTATCTTAATAATTTCATGCACGCTCAGCTTGATCCCCAGCACCCGCTCAACGTCTTCTGGCGTGAGCTCGTTGGCGGGATCAGCTGGGCGAAGCGGATAATTGTCAATCACACCCTGGTAGACCGTCCCTCCTGCCAGCTGGTGCATTAGTTTAATTCCACGCCTCACCCCGCGCTCAGCCATGGCAGGGTGTACGCCGCGAGAGAATCGGAAGGCAGCTTCTGATTGTAACTTTTGCGCCGCCACGGTCTTGCGGATGTTGATGTTATTCCATGCCGCGCCTTCGAGTAGGATGGTCGTAGTGCTTTTCGTGCGGCCAGGTTGTTCACTTTCAAGAGGTGCAGTAGCGCTGTCTTGTGTATTCGTGAGCGCCTCGTACACCTCCGATTCTGCACCACCCATAACTCCAGCGATCGATAGGGAACCGGCGGTGTCGCACACCAGGACGGTGAAACTATTGAGACCACGGTCAACACCATCCAATGTTGTCAGGCGTTCATTCGGATTGGCGGAGCGGGTGATGATCGTTGGTGAGTTGCCTCCCGCCCGCTGCACCAACACATCGTAATCGAAGGCGTGCAGGGGCTCACCCACCTCGAGCATCGCATAGTTGGTCACGTCCACGATATTGTTGATCGGGCGCATCCCCGCCAGCTTGAGCCTGAGCTGCATCCAATATGGGCTGGGCTTGATGGCTACGTCCTGGATCAACCCCAGCACAAAACGCGGGTTCAGCTCCGGATCGGTGATCTCAATCGAGGCTTTGCTGGCGATATCGGGTCCTTCAGCCGGCATTTGATAAAAGTCTTCAGGGATGTGCATCGGTTCCCCTGTGAGCGCGGATACTTCGCGTGCAACCCCCAGGATATTGGCAGCCCGGGCAATGTTGGGTAGGATTTTGATATCCAGCACGGCATCGCCCAGATAATCTGCCAATGGGACACCTACCGGTGCATCGTCATCCAGGATAATTACCCCCTCATGGTCCTCTGAGATGCCGAGCTCTTTTTCGGAGCAGATCATCGAATACGATTCAATCCCGCGGATTTTTGCCGGCTTTAGCGTAGTCAGCACCTGCCCAGGCTGGTGACCGTCGTAAATCTTTGCTCCCTGCCGGGCATATGCCACTTTGAGCGGTTTGGAAAGCGCCCCCAACCCTTTATAAGGATAGAGGTTCGGTGCACCGGTGAGAACCACGTGCTCACGTTCGCCATCGTAAAGTTTGCATAATACCAGGCGGTCGGCATTGGGATGCGGCATCACCTCCGATACCGAAGCCGTAACGATTTTATCAGGCTCCCAGGCTAACCCTGAGCTGTTGGTGCCGACCTTCTCAATTGCAGCATCTCCTCCACTGGCATCGGATTGTGGGAGTGGTAGACCAATATATGTCACCTGCTCCACTTCCAGCCCAGCCATGGTCAGCCGCCTGGCAAGCTCGGGGATGGGTATGGTAATGTCAACGAAATCTTTTAGCCAAGAGATAGGAACTAGCATATGTACCTCCTAGAATTGCTCCAAAAACCTCATATCATTCGCCCAGAAATTGCGGATATCTTCAATGCGATGTCTTAGCATCATGATCCGCTCGGTGCCCAGACCGGCCGCAAAGCCTGAGAATTTATCCGGATCATAACCGCCATTTTGCAGCACAGTTGGGTGAACCATGCCGCATCCACCGATTTCGAGCCAGCCGCTCCAGGAACAAACCGAGCAGCCTTTGCCGCCGCAGATCAGGCATTCAAAATCAAATTCTGCACTTGGTTCGGTGAATGGGAAGTAAGACGCCCGGAAACGGGTGCGAAAATTTTGACCAAATAGCCGATGGGCTAAATCACCCAGGGTTCCTTTCAGGTCACCAAAAGTGATGTTTTTCCCTACTGCCAACACTTCAATCTGGTAGAACTGGGTTTCATGGCGTGCAGATACTTGCTCATAGCGGTAACACATCCCAGGTAGGATCGCCCGGATTGGCTCAGGGGCGTATTGCCGCATCACGTGGATTTGACCGGGGGAGGTATGCGGGCGCAGGGAATTGTTCGGCATGCTGGTATAGAAAGTATCATACATATCGCGGGCAGGGTGATTTGGCGGCATGTTGAGCAATCCAAAGTTGTACTCATCCGTTTCTGCTTCTGGAGAGCGGTATACCTGAAAACCCATATCAGCAAAAGCCCGAATCACGTTGCGCATTGAAATTGTGGCAGGGTGAAGCCGCCCGATTGGGATGGATCGTCCTGGAAGTGTCACATCCAGACGTTCATATTCCAGGCTTTGCTGTAGCTTTGCTTGGCGTAAAGCTTCCAGCCGGGCAGCGTAAGCGGTCTCTAGAGTGCGTTTCACCTCGTTCGCCCGCTTCCCGATGACGGGTCTCTCCTCCTTCGAGAGTTTGCTCAGTTGGTCGAATATGGGCATCAGGGGTGCAGACCGCCCCAGGTAAGCCACACGCCAGATTTCCAGGCTGGTCTCATCCTGGGTGGTTTCCAACGCCTTGAGGGCTTGTTGCTCAATCCGATTTAGTTCTGCTAGCATGGTCACCTCCAATAAACTATCCACCAAAGGCATTTGACTGCCTTTTGGTAAAATAAAAAACTCCCGCCCGGTTAAGGGACGGGAGGCGTTTCCCGCGGTACCACCCTTATTGGTCACTGTTGCGACCCACTTCGTCCGACGGCAGCATGGCGATCGGCTCCCATGATAACGCCTGGGTTGCGTTCCACGCTACTAGCAATCACCGCATTCACGCAGACGGCTTCCGAGGGAACTTCGCTGAAACATTGCCAGGTGGGGTCTCAGTCTAAGCCCAACACTTCCCTGTTGGAAACGATCCAGCTACTTTCCTCGTTCTCAGCCTTTGATCTTATTGTCCCTATTATCGACAATTGTGATTTTCTGTCAAGCCTAAGACTGGACTTCGGATCAGACGGTTGTGGGTTCGAATCCGAGGCAAGCTCCGCGAAGCAAGCAGCCCGCCGGTGGCGCCTAGATGTGGGGGATACCACTCGATTAACCCCCATATATAGCCATTAGTGGGAAAGTGACCAAACATTTTCGCGCCATTAATAACCTTCAGAAATGGTCCGTGCGAAAAAAGACTGGTCTCACCGATTTATTGGAAATTATTGAGGTCTTCTTGGATATGCAGCTAAAACGCAGCATATCCTTCCTGTAGAATAACGATGTACAGCGAAAATACAGTATAGCAAGAGTCCGTAGAATTATTAGCTAACTCTTTCGTTGCGTACAAAGAGATGGGAAAAATCGTTCACCGCTCGGCGGGGGTTTGAGAAATTTTGGACCTGCGAATTTACAAATTCCTCCTCGAACGCACATGCAAAACCCTTGACTTGGAGTCAACTCCAGATGTTAGAATCTCGTTCGAGGTGACGGTGGCAAGCATAAAAT
>JBGOYO010000283.1:0-4548 GCA_041479715.1 Anaerolineae bacterium | reverse complement strand
GAGATCAACCGGTTTGCCCAGGAGAGTGGTCACCCTGCCATCGCCACCGGCATTGGCTCTATGTTTTGGATGCACCCAGTGCACGAACCGGTCAACAGCGTCAGGGATGTGCGCCTAGCGAATGGATTCGTCAGTGCTGGCCTGAGACTGCTCTACCGCAAGAACGGTCTGCATATCGCGCCTCACCACGGGTTCTTGTCCACGGCTCATACAGATGAGGACATTACACAGCTAAACGAGGTTCATAAAGCTGCAATGGCGGAATTGAGGGCGCAAGGTGTGTGGTGATGTAGGGCAAATTAGCGGTTGTTGGTACCATTGATTAATTAAATTGGAGGAATCTACACCGTGAATAATAAAGCTGGATCCTATCAGATCATTGATTTCCCACCCGAGCGGCGTGCCATGCCTGCCTACCTCGACCTTAAAACGGGGAGGCACGTAATGTATGCCCTGCTGGAGGCGGACGTCACTCTCGCCAGGAAATTTATAGAAGACTTTAAAGAGAAGACAGGCGAGCAGCTGTCCTTCACCGGTTACCTGGCCTTCTGCCTGGCACACGCAGTGGATGAGAACAAAACAGTGCAGGCCTACAGGAAAGGCAGCAATCACCTCATCGTTTTCGACGACGTGGATGTTGGGATCATGATTGAGCTAAAGCAAGGAGAAACGCGCGTCTTGACGGGTTATGTCGTCCGGGGGGCCAACCACAAGACCTACCAGCAGATCCACCAGGAGATTCGTTCGGTACAGTTAAAACCGGCGCCAAGCAACAATGGCATGCCTACATGGTTTCGTTCCGCCCTGCTGCTTCCTTGGCCTCTGTCGGCGCTGTTCAAGGCTTTGTTCCTTATGATCGTGCTTCGCAACCCGACGATTGTCACTTCCATGGCAGGTACAGTTGGAATTTCCTCCGTGGGGATGTTCGGCAAAGGCCATAGCGGCTGGGGAATATCTGGCGGCACACACGGGCTGGACCTGGTGGTGGGGGGCACAGCCTGGAAGCTGGCGGAAGTGGAGGGCCGGATCGAGTCGCACGAGATGCTCAGCCTGACGATCATCTTCGACCACGATGTGATCGACGGGGCACCGGCGGCTCGATTTACGCGTAAATTACTAGAGTTGATCGAAAGCGGGTATGGATTGGACGAGGCTCAGCCCATAACAACCTCTGACGCCGAACCAGCAACAGCGAAGGTTTAATTAGGATTTGTCTGGCACCAGATGATCTAATGACTGCATCATTTTTCATGCAGAAAGAATTATCTTTAGAGATTAAGGAATGAAAGTACTCATCATCTCGTCGAATACACTTCCTGCGCCCCCAACCGGACCCGTCTACGTGGCAGGTGCAGTCCGTGGAGCAGGACATCAGGTCCTAATCTTTGAGCGCTTATTTGCTAAGGATCTGGAAGGTGAGCTCACTACCATGATTGAGGATTTCCAGCCGGAGGTGATCGGGATTTCGATCCGCCTGGTGTTCGGGGACGAATTAGATATGGATGCTCCTCTGGGCACACGTCATACTGATTTACGTCCGCGGGTCAAGGAGATTACCGACATCGTGCGCCAGATTACACCTGCCCAGATCATCCTGGGAGGCCCGGGGTTCAACTATTATGCATGTGATTGGCTGGAGTACCTCGACCTGGATTACGGTATCCGCGGCGAAGGGGAAGAGTCGTTTCCACTGTTCTTGAAACGGTTGGCGGAGGGTGGTGATATCTACTCGGTTCCAGGATGCGCCTTCAGGAAAGATGGAAACTACCATACCATTTCCCCCTCGCTGGTCCAGGATTTGGACAGTCAGGCGCTTCCGGCGTATGATCTCGTTGATTGGAAACCGTATATGGTGAGAAAAATAACGCCAGCCATTTTTACCAAGCGCGGCTGTGCTTTTTACTGCGCCTACTGCCCTTACAGCAAGCTGGAAGGCAAGCGCTACCGGCTGAAATCGCCGCAACGAATCATCGCCGAAGCCCGCCATATCCTATCGAGCACAGACAACGGCAAAGTCATGTACTGCGATAACAACTTCAACGCCCCACGCCAACACGCGGAAGTGATCTGTAAGGCTCAAATCGCACAGAAAGCTGACTTTCAATGGGGCACTGGAGACCTGCGCCCGGTGGGCATCACGGACGACTTTTGCCGGATGATGCAAGACTCGGGTTGTTTTTACGTGAATCTATCCATTGAGTCGGCCTCCCAAGAGATGCTCAGATCCATGAGACGTGGCTATACCGCACAGCAAGTGCGGAAATCGCTGGAAGTGTTGAGTCATTCGAATCTCCCCTTTGGTGCTTCTTTGATGCTGGGTGCACCGGGTGAGACACCCGAGACCATCGCTGAGACATTGAGCCTGATGGATGATTTCGATATTCCTAGCGGTGTTTGGGTGACGATAGGCGTGTATATGTGGACAGACTACCAGGATATCGTTGCGGAGGCGCGGCGGACGGGTATTCTGAAAGATGATAAAGAGCTGTTCAATGGAGCGGTTTATCTATCCCCGGGCTTGCCCAAACCCTACCTGCGCGAGCTGCCAGAAATGCTGCGCACCAGGCAAAATTATTCCGTTCAGTTCAACAAACCCAGTGAGTTATGGGAGTTGTGACTCGTTGTCAAAAAAGGAAAGAGAAAAGGCAAAGATTTTAAACAGATAGTTTTTAAGCCTCTAAATGATCAAGGAGTAGAAAGGAAAATAATGAAAATTCTAATCGCAGGAGCAAGCGGTATGATCGGTTCAGCTATCGGCCCTTATCTGGCAAGCCAGGGTCATGAGATTTTCCGGCTGGTTCGGCACGAGGCTGGTGTTGGGGAGGTATTTTGGGATCCAGATGGAGGGAAAATCGATGCTGTAGGCCTGGAAGGATTTGACGGGGTCGTAAACCTGGCAACGATGCTGTGGCCGGCCAGATGGACAGCTTCAGCCAAGCTGAAAATTCGTGCCAATCGCCTGGCTACAAACAGCCTGCTGGCAGAAAACCTGGCAAAATGCAACAAAAAACCCAATATCCTGATTTGCTCGTCCGGCATGGGTATTTATCCCTCCTCCGGAGACCAGGTGATCACAGAGGACAGCGCAATTGGTTCGGATTTTTTAGCTACGCTCCAACGGGATGGGGAAGCAGCGGCGGTGACAGCCTCCGGAGCAGGCATCCGGGTAGTGAATCTGCGCACGCCTCCAGTGCTTGGCAGCGAAGCTATTCAACGTAACATGGGCCGCATTGGAGATGGAAAACAATGGTCACCCTGGATAAGCCGGGATGAGATGGCCAGCATTATTGGTTATGTACTCATTAACAATGCCATCGTCGGACCAGTTAATCCAGTCAGCCCGAAACCAATGCGTAATTCTGAGTATATTGAAACAGTGAGTAGAGTATTGGGTCGCAAGCCTGGTGCTTCCATCCCGGCTTTTATGATGCGTCTCATGCTCGGCGAGATGGCTGATGCGCTCTTATTAGCTAGCCGTCTGATCGAACCGAAAAAGCTGCTGGATAATGGCTACCAATTCCGCTTTCCTGCCCTTGAAGATGCTTTGCGCCACGAGCTGGCAATAAGCGGATGAGTGCAACAAATCACTGGGAGTGAGTGAAGCTAGATAGGAATAATCGCCTGCGGCCACAGCACCTGAACGTATTTTGCTTGTCAAGGAGATACAACCATGGGCATAAAAAAATTTCTTTTCCCAGCGTTGCTCGTTGGCAGCGTGCTGGGTTTAAGCCGCCTGCTATCCGCCAAGACTGCTCAGGGAAAATCGGTCACTAGCAGCACATCGTATGATGTAATCGACGCCTACATTCAGCTGCAAATGCATCGTCTGCATATCCCAGGTGCATCGGTCGCCATTATCGAGGGTGATAAAATCGTGCACCTGCGCGGGTTTGGTCGCGCCCGCCCAGGTGGTGAAACACCATCTCCGCAGACACCATTCTTTATCGGCTCGCTGACCAAATCAATCACCGCCCTGGCGGTGATGCAGCTGGTCGAGGCCGGTAAGGTTGAGCTGGATGCCCCGGTGCAGCGTTACCTGCCCTGGTTCCGTGTGGCGGACCCAGAAGCATCCGCCCAGATGACGGTGCGACATCTGCTCAACCAGACCAGCGGCCTGCCCATGTCGGCGGGGGAGATTGCCCTGACCGATTTCGATGATCGTTCTGATGCCACAGAACGCCAGGCGCGGGCCTTGTCTGCGCTAAGGCTCAAGCGCCGGGTCGGTTCGAAGTGGGAGTATTGCAACCTGAATTTCAACCTGCTTGGGTTGATCGTCGAAGCCGCCAGTGGTGAACCGTATGCCGACTATCTTCAAAACCATATTTTTACCCCACTGGAAATGAGCCACAGCTATACATCAAAGGTTGTGGCGGCACAAAATGGCCTGGCGATGGGCTACCGCCATTGGTTCAGTCTTCCTTTTCCTGCGCCCGATCTGCCCATCCCGGTGAGTTCACTCCCAGCCGGTCAACTTATCTCCAGTGCTGAAGACATGGCGCATTACCTGATCGCTCATCTCAACGGTGGCCGTTTTCGCGGGGCACAAAT
>JBGOYO010000282.1:0-4551 GCA_041479715.1 Anaerolineae bacterium | reverse complement strand
TTTATACCTCTATAATTATAGTGCAACGCTCCGAAAAGGCTCGCTGTGTGAAAGCATAGTGCGCAGAGTCATGGGTCTAAATCCATTTCCCCTGGTGGACACGATCCCAGACCGCCGATAATAGCAAACTAAGTGAAAACTTAGGACGCAAAGCCATGGGTCTAAAACTGGCTATGCTGGTCATGACTGCCAGGCCACCGAACAGGTAAAACCAGTGAAAACTGGCGACGCAAAGTTATGGGTCTAAAGCTCTGGTTTTTTAAATTGGAGCCATGATTGCCAGATTACCGAAGAGCGTTGGATTTATTTAAGCAGACCGGTTAAATTTCTCTCAACCTGGGATTCAAAATGCGTTCCAACGCAAAACTTAACATGGCGAAAGCCAGCCCCGTCAATAAAAGCAGAATAATCGGTTCAAGCACCCAAAAACCGGATCCAAATGCAGACCCCTCTTTGAGAGCATCGTAGATCACTCTGCCCCAGGTGGGGTAGAGAGATCTCACTCCAAAAAGGCCAAGTGTCGCTTCCAGAAAAACGTAGAACGGGATCAAGATGATCAATTGGGGAATAAATATGGGAATAATACTCGGAATAAGGTAATGAGTAATGATGCGCATATTGCTGGCGCCCGCGGCTTTGGCTGCCTCGATATAGGGGGCGTTCTTGATTGGGAGTAAGGCTGCCCGGAATGATTTAGTCGGACTACCAAATACGTTCAAAAGCGCAATCAACGCCAGGAATGTCCATATACTCATATTGTTATAGGTGTAGAAAATTACGCCAATTGCGATGATGGGTAGGATCATAATGCCCTCAATAAGCCTTTGGATAAAACTATCCAACCAACCACCATACCAAACAGCCACCGCGGCGACGATTAAGGATAGGATTGTCGTGATAGATGCCCCGACCAATCCCAGTACCAAGGCGAATGGCATACCCCACAGCAAGGGCACTAATAAATTCCGGCGCATGTAGTCGGTTCCAGCCAATCCAGATACTTTTCCGAGCAGAACGAATTCAGCATCAACATTCGTACCTTTCTCAAAGGTCATGATATTCATCCGCAGAGTGTAGGTACCAGGAAGTACCACAGGTTTATCCTGCGCAGGGTTAGAAAACAGCAAATAATAGTTCGGTGTGGCATAATTCCCAGTCTCGACAAACCACTTCTGCCAATTGGGATACTCAGGAAGGATTTTGCGAAGGGAGGAATCGTCTGAGAGATGATAAGGCAAACTTGACACAGGTGAGAAATTACCGAAGTTGATTTCTCTATTATCGGGTGTAATCCAGGTTAATGTAACAAAGGGACGTTTTTGGGCATATTGAGAGGTAAAGTAAAGCGTCAAGTCTTGTGGGTAGTCGCCGTATGGGTAATCAATCGTGTAGGTAATTGTGATACTGCCAATGTCGTCCAATCCTGTGGGTTGGATGGATTTTGTGGCTGTATCCTTTCTGCTATCCAGAATAATGGTGGAAGGAAGAGTATTCCGTCGAAACCAATTGACCCAAACAGGTTTTGCTAGTTTTGGCGTGTACGATTTTCCGGTCAAAATACTTGAATACCAAAGGCTGCCCAATTGATTATATGGGAAGACTATCACTGCAGTTATCGAACCACAGACCAATAGAAGGATGATCACCAAGCCAAAGATGGCGGATGGATAGCGTCTCAACTCGCGAAGAATGGGTTTTGCGGCGTTAAAACTCCGTCCAAGGGTTTTAATACGGTCTGAAATGGGTATCTTTTCCTTTTCACTAGGAGCAACCGGCTCTGGGTCAAGTTGATGCGCCTTGATATAACTTATTGAAATACGCTGCTCACGCCGTGGCCAAAGGCGGAAATGCAGCCGTTTTTTCGCCCTTGTTAACCTAACCGTCTGATCCTCCCCACCAACCCTTATCCGGGGGTCGACCAACCCATAAACGATATCCAAGATGAGCACCGTTATCCCCAATATGAATGCGAAAATAACCACGATTGCTACGACAATCGGCATAATGCCAGGAAAAAGACGCTCACCGAAAAAATTCGGGAGCGAAAGAATATACAATCGCCCGATACCGGGCCAGTTAAAGATGTACTCCAGCACGATGGTCATCTGCCAGAAGCTGACCATGAGCAGAGTAAGACCGGTGAGCATATAAGGTAGGGATGGTCGTAGAATATATTGCCGCCCGATAACATTATTGGGTAAGCCCTTGGCTTTCGCCAAATCGACATAATCTTCATTTGCAGAGTGCAGAAAGAATGTCTTCCAGGAGTATACCAATTGAAAAAAAAGGCTCAAAATGATGGCCATGACAGGCAGGATCATATGCTTGGCCACCGATAAATAATGAACCCCGGTGGATCCAGGCGGGGCAGAATCAAACATCCCACCTGGAGGTAGCCATTGAAGTGTTGCAGAAAATATCAGTATTAGAATAAGCCCAAGAACCCAGCTTGGGATGGACGAAATGGGTGCGAGTAAAGTAAATAATCGATCAACCCGACTGCCGTTTTCTCGATACAGGTAAAGTGCTAAAGGTATCCCCAGGATAAAAATAAATAAGAAAGCCGTACCAATGAGGATCAAAGAATGCGGCAGCTCGGACAGAACAATATCCTTCGCACGGTGACTGGGGAAAGCGGAACCGAGAGCGCCTTGAATCCATACTGCGTTTCCGATATCTAATTTCAAAGCTCTAATTGTCCAAAGCAGGTGGCGTGGAACAAACGGGAGCTGCAAACCTGCTTCTTTCTCATAGTAGATTCGAAACCGGTCAATGATAGCTTGCAGTCCTGGCGATGGCTGGCAATAATAACAAGACTGGCCAGGGAATTGCTGGATGAGTTTTTGTTCAACTTCCAAGCTTACGCTCTCGTCAATTTGCCCACCTCGATTTGCGAGAATCACAGTAATAAAAACACCAATAAAAATTGTAATAGAAATAGTTAAGACCCTGCCAAGTAAGTACTTGATCGTCCTCCATAAAGTGCGAGTTTTACCAGTATCGTTGGCATTGTTTTCAGCGGTCATGTTCAAAACCCTTTTGATCCTTAGTATACCGTTGCTGTTCTCTGTTTCAATTCGTTTCTATTAGTGTTCATCGCCTCCCATACTTTCTGGCTTTACTGGTCGTACAGCCAAATTGTGCTAATCAAGTTGCCCAACCACCCAGGTGCGTATTGTCCAGGCAGGGCTAAGTATCAGAGTTCGCGATTCAAAATTGAATAGAATCATCGCCCGTCGGGCATCGTTCATGATTCCTTTACTCCAATCATCGGGGTGAAGTTCATAAAAAGACGGCCGACACTTCCTCCAAGCTAAATTTGTGCGAAATCAAACAATTGCCGGTTAGAACAGAGAATAGGGGAATCGGTTGAGGCTCGCTTATCACCTGCATCTCCTATTTCTTCTCCTCCCAGATCATGCGGGCATAGAGAAGCAGCGAAATGACCAGGACATTCTTCAAATTAGATGATACCTGAGGGGTACACACAAGCTCTGAGAAAGATGCCCAGCAGATCTCAGACAAGGCAGCGATGACATAATCATCATTTGCTTATGACAGTTGCATGGAATGAAACCTCCGTTTCGAGTAGAATCCGAAACGGAGATGGCAGCCTCTTGATATCGAGCGTGGGCTGAAACGCACGTTGCCCCCACCCAGATTCGAACTGGGGTTTTAGCCTTGAAAGGGCTGCGTCCTGGTCCCCTAGACGATGGGGGCGGGTTCCAAGCGGACGGATTTTACCATCCCTAATGATTGGGGTCAAGGATAACTGGACAAATTCGCCTGTGTCAAGTAAAATAGCCTGCCGTGATTATGAAGGACTTTTTGGAGGACCAAGTTGGCTAATACCAAATCTGCAATCAAACGTATCAAACAGAACCACAAGCGCCGCCTGCGCAACCGCTTATTCACCGGGCGTGCACGCACCTTTGTGAGAAACGCCCGCTCAACCATGGAGACAGGCACCCCGGAAGATGCACGCACTGCGACGCTGGTCGCTATCAGCGCCCTGGATAAGGCCGCTGAAAAAGGCATTATCCACAAAAACAATGCCGCTCGCCGCAAGGGACGCCTGATGCGCCGCCTCGCTCAGATGGAAAAACCAGCCGCCTGATATCTCGGAAGCTGATCTTGCCACCCATGCAAGACCGAGCGATGATGAAAGGCTAATATCCCGGCGGGAGTTTCAGGTACTCCCGCTTTTTTGCTACAATTAAGCCTATGTTTGAGCCTCAACAGCAGCACATCACGGATAAGATCCGCTCATATTGCACCGAACACCAGCTGCCAAAGCCTGGCGAAATCGCCTGGAAACCGATCCCGTTCTCAGGTGAGTGGGGTATTACCACCTCCTTCTTCCAGCTCGCCGCCCTGGAAAGCCGGGCGGTCAAGGAATCCAGCGGAAAGTCGCTTAACGTCGCTGAGCGCGCCCAACAGCTGGCAGCTGATATCGCCACATACCTGGGTGATGAACCTGGTTTTGTCCGCAAAGAGGCCGTTCGAGGTTATTTAAATCTATACTATTCCCCCGCTGAATACTCTAAGAGC
>JBGOYO010000281.1:0-4557 GCA_041479715.1 Anaerolineae bacterium | reverse complement strand
TAATCGAAAGCCCGGTCGTCATAAGTCAGCGACAGGATATTCTGGCGCTCCAGTTTGACCTGATCCGTCATACCCCTGTTTTTTAGGTTCTGCTCTGCCGCCAGCAAGACCGGTTCGGAAAAATCCACGGCTAACACCGCGAACCCGCGCTTTACCAGGCGCATTGAATGAGCACAACTTCCACAGCCAACATCCAGGATTAGCGAATTCTTGGGAGCGTCCAGGTTGTTGGCGATGGCATCGAATGCAAGCTCGTAAAATGCCTCATTCTCCGGTGTGCGGTATGCCTGCTCCCAAGCTTGGTGGACGTCTGGTTTTTGTAAAGTCTTTTCGACCTCATCGGACTGTGATAATTGCATATACGGATTCCAGGAATATGGCAGTCAACGATTAGCGATTAATTAATTGCAATATTATGCAATCCCCGCAGCTACCATCGCTGCGGCAATATCCTCAGCAATCATGCGCTGCTTGCTCTTCTCGATGCCGAAACTCGGTCCTGCCTGCAGGTAGGATGGGAAAACTCTCCTGCCGCGGTAGCTGAACTTGCCACTGCGTATCTTGTAGGTAGATCCAGCAGGGATGACACGCGGCTCTCCCTGGCGTTTGGCGATCACATTGAGCGCCTTGATCGCTACATCGCCCATTAATAAGTACGCTCTGACTTTGGGGAAGAGATCAATCTCGCGTTCCAGCAAGGATGAGCAATGTGTAATCGTGCTGCTTGCAACTGCGTAATCATATTTTCCGCACTTGACCGCAGTGGTCAGGTATATCCCCATGTGGAGCAGGTCCTGGATATTTCCTATCTCGGCTCCCGCCTCCTGGAAGGCCTGAACAGTTGTGCGGGCAAATAATGCCTCGCAGGAACCGTAATAATATTCTTTCGCCTCATTCGGGGCGGTCTCCGAAATGAGCATGATCTTGATCGATGCGGGGTCGAGGTCGAGATCGGGCACCAGGTAGCTTTCCTGCTGTGCTTCCGTGCACGGAAAATCGATACATTGTACGTGATCAATAATTCGCATGAGTGACCTCCTTCCGATACTTAAAGGGATTGATATTCTATTCACTTCACTTACGTAAAATGGGCAGGAACGCTTTGAAATAAACGAACTCAAATGCTCCCAGGTCCACATTATAATTTTGTGCCCGCAAGGTACCATCATAATCCAAAAATGGTGCCACTGATCCGTTGCCACTATCGATGCCTGGTGAGCCTGCTGATAGGTGGTAATCACTGACTGTTGGATTGACGAAGATTGGGTCCTGGCTGATGCTGTTCGATTGGATGCTGGGGAAACCGCAATATTGGTAGCGCTGGCCGGTGACGTCATTATAGTCCATCTCCTGGCTACCTTCATTTTCGATGAAAACTCCACATTCACCGTTATTGGCCACGATATTGTTATGCAATGTGAATACGGATTGTCTGGCCGGGTTAGCCGCTGCGAAAGACACCTGCACACCTCGTAATCCATTCCCGACGATGGTGTTGTTGATCAAGCGGATGTTGTCGCTATCAGTCAACCGTATCCCAATGCTGGTATTATTCGCAATCACATTGTTCGTCACGGTCAATGGGACCGATACATCGGTTATATAGAACGCAGAGCGACCATTCTGTCCAAGGTTACCTTCAATCCAATTGCCATCAATCTCAGCCGGTGAGGATATATATAATCCGCTGCCCTCGAAACCGCTCATGAGTGAATTATCGCGGATTATATTTCCGCGGATTACCACCGCCTGATCCAGTCCTGTAGTATGGATCCCTGCCCCTTGCCCATTTGGCAGATCGAGCAGCATGTTGTAGGCGATCGTGTTATTGGTAACCGTCGTTGGCACATTCCACCCGACATAGATCCCCCCACCTTCCACCTGAGCTGTATTTGACAGGATTTCATTTCCGCGGATAAGTGTCGGACCTGAGGCGACATAAATTCCGCCTCCTGCGCTATTGGTATCTCCTTCGAGGGTGATGATCCTGTTCGAGACGATTCGGTTGTTCAAGATGGACGGTGAAGCGCCCCGACCCACATATATCCCTCCGCCTCTTCGATAAGCTTGATTATTAATGATCAGGTTGTCTCTGATGGTTGGAGCGCCACCAATCACGCGAATGGCACCTCCAGGGTAATAGAACCCACCTGGTGAGTGTGCCCCGTTGCCGCCTGTGAGCGTAAACCCCCCAAAGCGCACATTCGTGTTCACTAATACTGCCGCGTACGCCCCTGGTGATCCTGCCGCACTCAGGATGGTCTCGTTAGCCGTTATCTCACGCGTGGAAAAATCTGCAGAATAGCCCCCTAGCACGCTGCTGAAATCCTTGGTGATGATCACGGTTGCGGTAATACCCATGGCGAGGTTGGGGTCGTACATCGTGTCGGTATATACGCCTCCCGCAACGTGGATATAATCTCCCGTTAGTGCCACCTCGAGTGCTCGCTTGATGGTCAGGCAGGGTGTGCGGCTGTCCTGGCACTCATTTTCAATGTCACTGCCAAATTTAGAGACAAACCTTATCACCCCGCTGTTGGCTTCATTACCTGCTGCATCCACTCTGGTGGCTTGTTTTCCAGCCAGCCCAATCATGGCAATGATCAGTGCTAACCCACAAATTAGTGGGAAAGCCAGGTACATATTGCGTATTACCCTCTTTCTCATCCTCATGATTTTACACGTAAATCGAAATAACCGCCTATCTTTATTTTGGAAACTTCCAGAATTAATGCTTTCATCCCCCCGCAGATTATCAACGGATCTAAAAACTCTCGACCTTATCTCCCACAGGCATTCTTGCCTTAATTTTTTATATCATGACCCGATATAACCTTATATGATGATAAATCGGTATAACGATACTAATACATTTGATACCAGCCAGCTGGTCGATAAGTTGGAGACTACTATCATTGCCGATGTCTATTGGTCAATGAACGATGTGCAGCACTATATAATCCCTGTAACCATTACCCACGCAGGTGAAAGGACGTTATTACCCCTCATTCGGCACTAAACCTGACGAATCCACAATCTCCACCACCATCCTTGCTGCATCACCTACAAAATTGGTGCATTCGTTGATCTTTTCCTTTTCATGAAATGCTGCCTGACCCTCCGGCGTTCCCAGATGGACGCCCGTCAGCTCCAGGCAGCTGAGCGCATTATATTGCGCTGTAAAATCTTCCAGGAAAGTCCGTACTGCCTCGTAGCATGGGTCAATATTATCAGTGGGCGAGTTGCGACCCAAATATAACCCGATTGCCATGATCCCACCCGAAACGGCACCACACATTCCACCGGTGCGTGCCATTCCACTGCAAAAGCCAGTGGCGATGCGTGGGATCATCTCATTGTGGATGCCCTTATGCTCGGCGACCGCCAGCAAGACGCTCTCCGCTCAATAATAACCAGTGCTGCTGAACAGTTCTCGGGCGCGAGTCGATGGATCAGTCATCATCGAACACCTCCTAAAGCTATTTATAATATGTGTAAGGATTTAGTTACATGCTATAAGCTAGTTGCTAACAGCTAACCTGTATCGAGTGATTTTCTCGATACTGCTAACTGCTAACCTGTATCGAGTGTTTTTCTCGATATGCTATCAGTCGTTCCTGATAGCTGTTCGAACAAATCAGACCATTCAGGGTTCAATTTCTCGATCAGATTCACTCTTTGTTTTTTCGAGCTGTGCTTGATCTTCTTCTCTCTCAGTCTTGCCGCGCCAACATCCTCTACCAATTCATAATATACCAGCTTGATTAGGTTGTGTCGTCGTGTAGTTACCCCTCCGTTGCCGGAACGGTGCTGGATTATTCGCCTTCTAAGATTCCCTGTCCGACCAGTGTAGAGCAAGCTGTTCTGTTCATCAGTCATTATATAAACGCAGAATTTGGGACCTTCTTTCATCTTTTCGATCCATTCGGGATTTTGATGAAAGTATTATACATTAGCTTAAACTATTTATTCTTCCGCTATATCACCTTGACAATTAGAACGGCTGATCTTCAGTATATCAGTCCTCATGAAGAATCATCTCAAAATGGCTACCTAATTACCCAATTACCTGATTACCCTTATCACTAGACTCTTCTACCGGCAAGAGTACTACTACTTCTTTTTCCTTGACTCGGATAATACGCTGGTATGCCAGCCAGATAGCTAAAAGGATCATGGTGGCGCAGAATGCCCCAGGAGCCCATATCCCGAAAATACCAAATAGCAGTCCCCCAATCGTAGGTGAAATCACGCGGGTAATGTTCTCGACCGATGTTGAAATCCCGAGCATCCCACCGATTTCAGCAGGTTCAACCGCCTTTGAGATACCACTGGTGATGATCGTATTGGCGATCCACCCGCCTCCCATTAGGGGCAGCATGGCGATTAGCAAGATCAAAAGATTGGGGGCGATCACCCAACCAACATATCCGAAAAACATCAGCCAAAGTGATATAACGATGAGGCTGCCTTCCTTAAAGCGCTTGGTCAGTATCCCGATGCCCACTCCCTGTACCAATACGGAATATAAGCCAACGTAAGTCAGGACGAAACCTG
>JBGOYO010000280.1:0-4601 GCA_041479715.1 Anaerolineae bacterium | reverse complement strand
TATAACGGTGGCATCCCCGTCCTGGTGGATAGTGAGCCTCACACCTGGTGCATGGACGTCGATCAGCTGGCAGCCAGGATCAGCCCACGTACCAGGGCCATCATGCCGGTACATATCTACGGTCACCCGGTGGACATGGACGCGGTCACCTCCCTGTCTAAACAGCATGGTCTGCTGGTGATAGAAGATGCCGCCGAAGCGCATGGTGCTGAGTATCTCTCCGGAAGGAATACTTCCGAACCGGTCTGGCGGCGTTGTGGAGGTCTGGGGGATATCAGTGTATTCAGCTTTTACGCCAACAAGCTGGTCACCACAGGTGAAGGCGGGATGGTGCTAACCAATGACCCCACGATCGCAGAACACGCGCGCAGCCTGCGCAACCTGTGTTTCAAGCGTGAGCGGCGCTTCTACCACACCGAATTGGGTCACAATTTCCGCCTGACCAACCTGCAGGCTGCTATTGGTCTGGCTCAAATCGAGCGCATGTCTGAGACCATCACCAAAAAACGCTGGATCGGTGAAACCTATACGCAGAGATTGATGCCCATCTCCGGTATTCAGCTGCCGGTTGAGGAACCCTGGGCCCGGCAGGTATATTGGATGTATGGCTTGGTGCTGGACGAGAGCACCGGCATCGACGCGGTTGAATTCGCCCACAGGTTGCTCGCTGAAGGTATTGAGACACGCCCATTCTTCCTCGGCATGCATGAGCAACCCGTGTTCACCGGTATGGGATTATTTAATGAAGAGAAGTACCCGGTGGCAGAACGCATCGCCCGCCAGGGTCTCTACCTGCCGTCAGGACTAACCCTCACTGAAGCTCAGATCGATGAAGTCTGCTGGGCTGTGGAAAAGATCCTGGCTTAATTATGTTGCGCGCCGAAGTTCAACCCACGGAAAAACAACAACCAGCAAACACAAACACAAGCCTGGTTTCCATCATCCTGGCAACCTATAACGAGAGCGAGAACATCGGTGACATCACAACCGCCATTTTCGCTGCTTTGCCAGACCCCGTGGAGATCATCGTCGTTGACGATAATTCCCCTGACCAGACCTGGAAGATAGCTTCAGAGATCGGCGACCCACGCCTCAAGGTCATCCGCCGGGTAAAGGCGCGTGGCCTGGCCTCCGCCATCAACCGCGGGATTATCGAATCGCAGGGAAAGGTGATCGGCTGGATGGACGCCGATATGTGCCATCCACCTTCGCTCCTCCCCGCCATGCTCTCTACCCTCAACACCTGTGATGTGGTCATCGGCTCCCGCTATGTGGCAGGGGGCAAAGATGACCGAGCTCATAGCCGTGTGCTCACCAGCCGCTTCATCAACCGCATGGCCAGTTTTGTCCTGGATCACGGCATCCAGGATTACGACAGCGGCTTTATCCTCATGCACAGGCAAGTCCTTGACTGCGTCTCCCTGACCCCCTCAGGGTACGGTGCCTATTTCATACAATTTATCTATGCCTGCTGTCGCAAGGGGTTGAAGGTGGTCGAGATCCCCTACACGTTCACCGAACGGACCAAGGGGGCTTCCAAGTCGAACACCAATTTGATCCAATTTGGCTTATCCGGCCTCGGGTACATATTTACGATCCTTAAAACACGTTTTGCTCACCTGGACTGAGCACCCATCACTCCCCCGTTCAACCCAGGCGGGTTATTTCCCCTGCGAAGAACTGTAATTCTCACCCATATAAAGGTCCACCAGACCATCGTACGTCCCAATCAGGTCTAATCCATTCAGCTGGGCTTGACCACCACAGATCGTGCACACGATCGCACAGGGTTTGAAGCTAGGGTCGGCATACCGATTGAGCAGCTCTGAATAATACAGCGTCTCGATCCGTATCCCGCTCTGTGGGGCTTTCAACAGCCACCAGATCGGGTATTCAGGGTCATGGCTGTCGATGCGTAGTCCCACCTCCTGGCATCCCGAATCACGGATGTCGTGGGTGGCTTCCATTAGCGGGTTGTTCCAATCCGGTACGTTGATGAACAAGAGCGAGCGCGCATCGCTGTGAAAAATACTGCTGCTTTTCGTTTTTCCCAGCATGGGCAAGGGGTGGATCGCATAGGGTTCCGGCGTGTTCTTCATGGCGATCAGCGGGCGGGTGGTATTGAAGAAAATGTACGGCAGTGAAATGGCAAGAAAGAAAATCAGTGCCATGGGTGCCAGCCACTTCTCACCCAGTCTGGTGATCATGCTGCCGATGACGGGAGCCCAGATAATGATCAAAGGCAGCTGGAAGCGTACTCCATAGTCATCATAATGCGCCGCCAGGACAAAAATAATAAAAGAAAAGAAAGCTGCCAGGCTGTACCACAACAGGTGACGTTCTTTTAAGCGCCCCATCGCCAGCAGCACGATCACACCGGCGGCGCTCAGGATGATCAGGAAGAGATGGATCGGATTTCCGGCTGAATCTTCATTGTTCCACCTCCAGTCCAGCCTGAAACTGGCCACATCCGGGTCGGTAGACTGGAAAGTCGATTGGACGAAGCTAACCATGGATTGGTTGATGCGGGGACTGGGTGTCACATAGTTGAGCAGGACATCTTTGACCAGGTTGGAAGCCACCGACTCGACCCCAAACCGTGCTGAGCTCATATCAGCTACCCATCCGGCCGGGCCAAGTGGTCCTCCGTATGTGATCAGATTCCGCCTCCAGTACCCGGCATTAAGCACCACCACCACCAGGGCGATCACCAATCCGCGCTTTAAGAACGAGACTAGATTGACCTGTTTGAGCCAATGGATGCCCAGCCAGATCCCCCAGGCGACCGCATAGGGGTAAAACGTGCCCTTGGTTAATAAACCCAGCCCAAGCGCTGCAGCGATACATACAATCTCGCTCCAACCCGCTTCCTCCTGGCAGGCGTACAGAACAAAGACGGTCAGGATCGTCAGCCACAAGGCGGTAACATAATCATTTTGAGTGCTTGTGGCTTCCATTAGCCCGATCGGGAGGCTGATGGCGAAAGCCGCCGCGACCAATTGTCCCTTGCGACCTGCCCCTAACAGCCTGGCACCCAGTGATACCGCTACTGCGCACACGATCAGGCTTAACCATTGGGGTAAGCTTGCCAGCTGGTCATTGCCCCAAAATAATCGCAGCTGCAAGATCATCAGCTCACCAATGATAGGGTGGGTCAGCTGGACCTCGAAGGCCACTGGGTAGTGCTCCAGGCTTCCGTCCTGCGCCCAATGCATCACCCGGCTCATGTGGTAGAGCAACGAATCCATGTTGTTCGCTGGGGCAATCACTACGATCACCAATAGCAGCAGGCATATCAGGCTGAAAGCAGCCATGACGATGATGGTAAACCGGCTCATTGAATGGATGTCGTCTGCCAATCTCTTTACCCCGCGCTGCAACCACCCCATGCGCCAGCCCAGCCAGGCAGATACCAGAAGCGCCAGCAGCCACGCACCGGCGACGAAGGGCGGGGATAATAAATGGAATAGACTGAGAATCTCGGATTGCAGCGCAATGAAAACCCCCGCGATCAACACGGTCTGGAGCAGCGCAACCCGCCCTCCCTTGAGCCTGGAGGGATCTTCTTTCTGTGCACCCAGGAGGGATAAGAAAATAACCGTTATGGCGAGGAATGGTAGAGCGATCAGCATCTAAGTAGGGAGGTAACGATGCTTATTATAATGCGTCAAATCCACTATGCCTCTAACATCGCAGTGCAAGGTCTTAATTCTATCGGAATCCGTCTACTGGCAGATATTCCCTGTTTCTGTGCGCCAGCTCCGCCCTATTTTAAAGATCTCTACTGGCTCTCTGCATAGCGTCGATTAGCCTGTCTTGGAGGAGATCATTGTGCTGGTCCACCACCTGGCGACTTGGATCCTCATCGTACCAGGCCATGATCTCCTCAGCTCCTTGTTGGAACGGAATTACGGGGTTGAACTCGGGGACAAATCTTCGGATCTTGCTGTTGTCAAATATCATGCTGTGCGCTTTATCACCCAGGAGTGAAGCGCCCCATTCCGGATCGTACCTGGCGATCAGCTCAGAGGGGATGTGCACCAGTTTGGGCTCGGCTCCCGCTGCCTGGGCAACGATGGTGTAAATCTGGTTCCAGCTCAGCCACTCATCAGAGGTTATATGGAAAATTTGCCCGATAGCCTGCGGGTTACCAAGCAAACCCACAAAACCAACTGCAAAATCACGGTGGTCGGTCATCGTCCAGAGTGAAGTCCCATCGCCATGCACTACAATTGGACGGCCTGCCCGCATGCGGGCAACATCCGTATATCCCCCTTGGAATGGCAGCAGGGTGCGGTCATAAGTATGCGATGGGCGTACAATCGTATATGGAAACCCATCCTGTCGCCCGGCTTTTTCAAGCAGCGCTTCACAAGTAGCCTTATCTCGCGAATACTGCCAATAGGGGTTGTGCAATGGTGTGTTCTCCGTAATGGGTAAACCACTGGGCGGTTTTTCGTATGCCGACGCCGAGCTGATGAAGACATATTGTCCGGTGTGGTTGCGAAACAGCTCAATATCCGCTTTCACCTGTACGGGTGTGAATGCGATCCATTCAACCACTGCATCGAATGTCAGGTCACCCAATGCTGCAGTTACTG
>JBGOYO010000279.1:0-4631 GCA_041479715.1 Anaerolineae bacterium | reverse complement strand
TCTATACTTATCCTGTTCGGGACTGAATAACAGACTGTGGAGAATGCGATGGCTCAGAATGCTATAAATGGAAAAGCACCGATTGCCTCCTGGCATCGCAACCTGCTGATGGCGGGGGCAGTATTTAGCGTACTGTTGATTGCCATGGGAGGTGTCTTGTGCGTCACCCAATCCATACGCAACTGCCCGGATTGGCCGGGATGTTTCGGCACTTTTATCCCACCTGCGCAGCCAGGTCCGATCCTCGAGTACACCCATCGAGCGCTGGCAGCGATCAGCGGTTTGCTAATCCTTAGCGCCGCCATCACCGGCCTGGTCCGCTCGCCGCGTTTTCGCTGGATCACCATACCTCCTATTGCGGCCGTGGTGTTGTTGGTGGAAGTTAGCTACTTTGGTGCCCAGGTGGTGTTGCGTGGGCTCGCCCCAGGTTGGGCGGCAGTTGATGTGGCTTCTGCGCTATTGGTAGTGGCGCTCATTGTTGCCTCCGCAGTGGTTGCTTCCGCGCGGATAAAAAACCCGCGGCTGCCAGACCGCCTTTCCTTCAAGGGTATCTTTGCAAGATTAGTCCTGATTACAACGGCAGTGGTATACATCGTCCTGGTCAGCGGGATCCTGGTGGCAGGTAAAAGCTCCATCACCGCCTGCCTGGGTTGGCCCATCTACAACCAGCAGCTGTTCCTATCGGATGGTAATGGGGTGGGCGACGCTCTGCGCTGGACCTTATCGCTCGCCGCCATCGCGGGGCTCATTACAGTGCCGCTGGTCGGCTGGCGTAACAGGCTGGAGCGCCCAACTTTGTTCAAGCATGCGGCCTGGTTGGGGGCAGTCGCCCTACTCGAAGCCCTGGTGCAGGTGTTATTGCTGATCTTTGGCCATCCCGTTTCGCTGTTGATTGTCTACACCGTCACTGCGGCTATCTTTTGGGCGCTACTGGTTTCGTTGCTGGTCCGGGCCGGTTTGGAAGAAGCCCATCCTTGATCCACTCGCCAGACAATTTGAGTGAATTTCCCAGTGGTTAAGTAATTAATCTCAAAGACATCCCCTTCTACTTCCATGAATGCGGATAATTAATAGTATATTCATCTATGATGGAACATTATCGATGGTATCATCGTTACAGTAGGCAGAGGAAATTAAGGTGAATAAAATGAACAAAAAAACGATCTTAGCATTATTACTGATTTTGAGCTTTTTGACCGCGTGTGCTCAAACGACAACTCCGGGCGGCTACCCACCCCCGGGATCAATCGTCACTCCGTACCCTGCTCCCACTGAGGTGGTACCCACGCCGACCCACATACCGGTTGACCTGACGCCAGCACAGATGGCCGCCGTCCAGGCGGTGTCGACGAAATATAACATCCCCGTCGACCAGATTCATGTTGCGGGCAGCGAAGCGGTGACCTGGCCAAACGGATGTCTCGGGGTCGTCATACCTGGGTTCATGTGCACCGATCTGGTTACCCCGGGTTTCCGTATCATGCTCACCGCCAATGGACAGCAGTTTGAAATTCACACCAACCGTGATGGCTCAAGCGTGATTGATGCCGCCCAGCAGCTGGCAACACTCGGATTCGTGGTCCAATCTACCGACCATAACATCCAGATTGTCAACCCCAATATACCCCTCGGACCAACCTACAACCCTGCTTTCAATGGCTTTCTACCCACCGGCGAAGCAGTCTTAGGGACGGCCTATGTGCTCGATTTTACCAATCAGGCGAGAGTCATAGCGATTAATGATAACGGGAGTCATGACCTGAGTTTTATCCAGAACCCAACCTATGGATTGGCGATCTGGCGGGGAGGTCTGGGCTTCTCTCCCCTTCTGGCTTGGGGAACCCAGCTCAGCGGGAGCACCACTTCATCCAATCTGCAGATCAGCGCTCCGGATGGCTCGAAGCTCGAGACTCTACTCACCATTGACTCGGGGAATACCCCAGGCGCATTACAAATAGTAGCTGAGCTCTGGTCTGCCGATGGACAGTCGCTTTACTTCAGCAAGGAGCCAATTGGGGTGGGAGGCTACATTCTGTTTGCGGGAGCTTCAAACTTGTATAAGATTGACATCAAAACCAAAGATGTAACAGAGATCATCCCACAAACTGCCTCGTCTAGCCCCCAGGCTTGCCTGGATGCAATCTCAGGCGACTACCGATTTGTAGCTGACCACTGCACCCAGAACGCGATCACCATCCGTAACTTGCAGAATGGCTCAACGACTACTCTCCAGGCGCCTGCCGATGTTACCGGTTACCGGCTGATGGGCAGCGCCCGCTTCAGCCCTAGCGGAGACCGCGTGGCATTTGCCCTGGCACAGGGTGATCCGAACAATGAACGTGGTTGGGTGGCTATAGGGCCAAGCTCAGGCGGTCCAGCAAAGTTAATCTTCGCAGGAGCTGCTGGCAGTTATTACACCATCCAGGGATGGCTGGATGACCAGACTCTCCTGGTGCAGTCCAACGCGATCGTCTGTAATCCGACCTGCAGTAACCAATTATTTACCGTCGGGGTGGCTAGCTCGAACCCAACTAAAGTGGCAGATGGCAGCTTCCTCGCCATAATAGACAACCGATAGGAATTTGAGGTTGGGTGATCAATCCCGCCATTAAATGACAGGAATGACCTACATCTCATATCTCAGACAATAACTAAAAAACCTGTACATATCAATCGAAGGATATGTACAGGTTTTATTTTAATTGTTGTCGTAGCGTGGTGGCAGATCTCAGTTTAATCCCCGGGTGTCATCATTTCATGGGATGTCGTTGTAGCAGGCATCTGATTATTTCTACGGTTGCGATATATAGCTATCCCGGAAACGATTGTCATGATGAACAGGGGTGCTACAAGTCCAAATTCATCACCCCTTGCTACCTGGTCGTTGAATTCATAGATCAGCGTTGAGATCTTAATGATTGTGGCGATTGTTAGCAAAATGAATGGGATCCAGGAGAACTTATACCGGTTGTGACCCGTGAAATACCAGATCGCCCCGACAATGGCAAGGATTACAATGACGATATCATCGCCTTTATCCCGCCATTCGACTTCGTTGAAAAATTCTCCAACCAACCCAATTCCAACAAAACTGAGTAAACCCACCACCAGCATGTTGTATCCCCTGTTGATAGCTTCTTGTTTGGTAATTTCCATTTTTTATGCCTCCAACCCCCTTTTTGCGGTTAATTTATGAGAAAGTTTTGCACACTTGACCACCCCCCTCAAGATTATATCACAAATAAGATATATATTATCGTAATATTTACTGTAGATCCTGATACCTGGGTAAGTGAAGCTGAACATATGCAATGATTCCCAGAAATTTGCTGGTTAATTGAGTGATAACATCCTGCTCTCACTTGGCTTGAGTATCGATTATTGCTTTTTCACCCAAAACAAAGGCTCTTGATCATGATGCAAGACCATCTGGCTCAAGCACCGCGATTCAGCATTGTAGACAATAGCGATAATATAGAGTAAAATAATTATATTATTGCTGCCAATTCAGATATTGGTGCATCCCTATTAAACTGTTCAACCAAAAACTAATGCCAAAGGAGATTGATAATGTTTAAATATGCTTGCAGGGATTTAGGTGTGGATTGTGATTTCGAGACTACGGGTGCAACGGTAGAAGAAGTCACGCAGAAAGTCTTTGCGCACGCCCAGGTCGCCCATAAGGACATGCTATCAAAGATGTCTCCAATGGAATTAGCTGAATTGAACAAAAAAGTAACCGGCGCGATCCATCAGATATAACAGCCAGGGGGAATGGCATAGAGCGCCCAAAATCGTACCATGGGGTGCCTCTCTGATTGACCATGAACCTCCAGGATTTCAAAATCCTGGAGGTTTTTAATAACCCTTCTCATCTACCCAGGATGTCTTTGCCTGAGCTGAATAACCTTTTTTATGTGGTATAATCCTGCGTTCGCCCTTGAAATGGATAAACTTAGTCTAAATTGAGTGCGAACGGGCTGAGGTTCGCCTTGGCTCACTCTTAAGCCAAAAGGACCTTTTGTGAATTTTTCTTCGTTTGCATTTAACCCGCAAATAAACGCGGGCATTAATAGCGCTGGTTATTCCAGCCCAACTCCCATTCAAATCCATACCATCCCACCGATCTTGGAAGGTCGTGATGTTCTGGGCCTGGCTCAAACAGGCACCGGTAAAACCGCAGCATTCGTCCTGCCCATCCTGCAGCACCTGATGGAAGGGCCGCGCGGCAGGTTGCGCGTCCTTATCCTTTCCCCAACCCGCGAGCTGGCTGAGCAGACCCACACCAACTTTCAAATGCTCGGACGTAATACGGGTTTCCGTAGTATGACGATCTATGGGGGGGTTAGCGCTCAGCCACAGATCAAGAGTCTGCGGGCGGGTAAGGAGATTATTGTAGCCTGCCCTGGTCGCCTGTTGGACCTGATGGGACAGAAAGAAGTCAACTTGAGCCGGATTGAGATCCTGGTGATCGATGAGGCCGACCGCATGTTTGACATGGGATTTTTACCCGATATTCGTCGCATCCTGGCTGCCCTTCCGGCTCGACGCCAAACACTCTTATTCTCTGCCACCATGCCGGACGAAATCCGCGGGCTGGCAGATGAGCTTTTGGATCACCCCATAAAGGT
>JBGOYO010000278.1:0-4637 GCA_041479715.1 Anaerolineae bacterium | reverse complement strand
GCTGGGCTACCTGCTAGAATGGGCAAATGAACACCAGCGCAATTTCTTCGACTTCATGCGTGGGGATGAGCAATATAAATATAGGTTTGGGGCGGTCGACCGGCGGGTGATGCGGGCTATAGTGCGCAAGTAACCCGGCGTTGAATGTAGGAAGCCTGTTTATTTAAATCAGCCGAATATGCGGGGCATTCCATAACCGCCGAGCTTGACCGACCCGGGCTGATCCGTCCATATCCCGGGGATTTTCGTGCCGCACTTCGGGCAGGCGCCGGTATCCGTCAACCGGTACTGGTGGATGACATAGCCCGTGCGCTCCACCAGTAGGGTCTGGCACTTGGGGCAGCAGGTATTTTCGTATTCCCGCAGGCTGCCAGGCAGGTTGCCGGCGTAGACGAATTTGAGTCCCGACTCCTGGCCGATCTCGGCGGCGCGCTGGAGAGTCTTCACCGGAGTTGGAAATGGCTCGGTCATTTTGTAGTCAGGGTGGAAGGCGGTCACGTGCCAGGGGATGTCTGGCGAGACCGAGGTGATGAAATGACCGGCATCCATCAGCTCCTCGGTGCTGTCATTGAAGCCTGGGATGACCAGGGTCACCACTTCCACCCACAGGCCCAGCTCATGCGCCCTGCGGATGGTGTCCTGCACATTTTTCAACACCCCTCCCAGCTGGCGGTACTGCTTATCACGCATGGTCTTTAGGTCGATCTTGTAGGCGGAGAGATACGGGTATAAGTATTCCAGCACCTGCTGGGTGGCGTTGCCGTTGGAGACGTAGACACACTTGATGCCCTGCTCCACCGCCAGCTTGAAAATACTCACCGCCCATTCGGAGGTAATCAGCGGCTCGTTGTACGAGGAGGCGATCACGCTCGCCCCGGCTTTTTTGGCTGCCAGTACCATCTGCTCAGGAGAGATGCGCCGCAGGTAGCCGATCGATTCGTCTGCCGCCGGGTCGCGCAGCATCTGCGAGCTGACCCAGTTCTGGCAGTTGGCGCAGTGGAAGTCACAGCCCAACATGCCGAAAGTGAGGGCGTCACTGCCGGGCAACACGTGGAAAAAAGGCTTCTTTTCAATCGGGTCAGCTTGCAGACCGGCGACATAGCCCCAGGGGACGCGCAGCTTGCCCGCCTGGTTGAAGCGCACCTGGCAGATGCCGCGCCGTCCTTCGCGGATCAGGCAGCGGTGGGCACAGGCAACACAGCGCACGGAGTTATCTGGCAGGCTCTGTGCCAGCTCCATGTTTTCGACGGTCATTTCATCCAGGATTTCTTCCATGGTTTTCATAGAATAGTGCTCCTTAACGATAATCCCATTATAATCATCTTTAATTTAGTGATGAATTCAATGAATAGCATGCATAACTCAAAGGGAGCTCCTCCATGCTGACCCTGGCAATCCAGGCGGGAGGCGAATCGCGCCGCATGGGCCGCGACAAGGCATTGCTCCCGTTCCTGGGGCAGCCGCTGATCCTGCGCCTGCTCAGCCGGCTGGCAGGGATCGCCGATGAGGTGTTGGTGACCTCGAACCAGCCCGAGCAGTACCGGTTCTTGGGTTTCACCCCCATCCCGGACCTGCTTCCGGGTTTGGGTGCATTGGGAGGCCTTTACACTGCCCTGAGCGCAGCCGCGCACCCATTTGTGGCAGTGGTGGCGTGCGATATGCCCTTCGCCAGTGCGGAGATTTTTCTGGCCGAGCTGGCGTTGCTCAGGGAGACAAATGCCGATGCGGTCATCCCGCGCTCGGAGGCGGGGACGGAGCCATTCCACGCCGTCTACCGGGTCGAAACCTGCCTGCCGCACGTTCGAGAGGCAATCGAGGGTGGGAAACGGCGCGCCGATGCCTGGTTTGACCAAGTGAGTATCCGCTACCTGGATGGGCAGGAAATCCATCCGTATGATCCCGACATGCTGGCGTTTTTCAATATCAATACGCCGGAGGAATTGAAGGAAGCAGAAGATTTAGCGTCGACGGATAAATTATGGTATTGATATATAATCTCTATAAAGAGTAAGAAAATCTAAAATTGGTATCGTGAGGTTTTGCAAAGCATGTCCACCGCAGAACCACCCAAGCCTGCATCGCTTCCAGGCGTGAAGAGTCTCATCCTGTTGTGGGTGATCTTTGGGATATTGGGATTCTGCGGGCCTTATACGCTTATCGTGATTTCGGAACTTGATTATTTTGTTCACTGGGAAAAGGTGGGTACAGCACCTCCTGAAATGGGAAAGCTGCTGGGCGGTAATGTCGGCCAAATTTTCATACGCACAACGGCAGGTCAGATCCTAAGCTGCAACACATCTGAAAATGATGAATGCTGGATACCGGATATCTACCTTTCAGGTCAGGTAAGGCAGTGTGACATTAGTTCAGAGTATTTCAATTCTCTGACACACCCACCCCGTGATATCGTTGATTGTGTTGAGATACAAGATACAGGCGCAGAATATTCACTTACAATAGTGTACGCTCTCGATCAACAAGGATATATATGGAAATGGCAAACCGGAGGTCCAGGTCCAACTCTACTCACGATAGTTTTTGCTCCCCTTTTTGGGCTGCTTGGCGTCATGATTGGAAGTGGAGTCTGGACCATACGATGGGCTCTTAGAAAACGATCCTTAAGCAAGGACCAACTTCAACCGAGCGATCGAACAAGATCATTCGCACTGTGGACGCTAGTAGCACTTCCACTGCTTTGCCTTCTCAGCATTGCAGTCGTAATAAATATCGCCGACATATTCCACACCAGGCCTTCCACACAAAATGATCCGATTTATACTTCTGCAGCTGCCACTTTAAACGTAGAACAGACAGCAAATGCGGTACCTTTTCTAATAGCTGTAACACCCAACCCGGCAGGTCCGGCTTATGACTTTGCCGATCAATGCCAAAGTGCCAAGTGGAGCTCCTTGCCTGATGCAAATATTATATGCTCAGGTCCCCATTCGGAATTAGAACCCTCGGTAGAGAGGTTGCTGATCGGAACGGGTTCTGGAGAATTGCAATTGGTAGGTAATGAATTATTATTCAATCTCCCCCAGGATTACGGTTTACTCATAGGCGATTATCCGGTATGGGATGTGCGTACGGGCGACCATTTTAGAGCTGTCCTTAAATGCCACGATCCTGCCCGAGAATGTGACCTGATTTTCTCTATAAAGCTGAGGCAACAGGATGGAAGGAGCACGCTGATCGGTCAATGGCGGGTTACGACTAATCCTAAGGATGCAGATATAGACGTCGATTTGAGCCGTTTTGTTGGAGAGCGCGTATCATTCTCGCTAGAAGTTCGAAAAACCAATGGAAATAGACCAGAAAAGGCAGCGTATTTAATCATTCCGCGGATTGAAAATGCCCCCAGCAAATGATACACACACATAAGCTGCGATAAAAATATCTCTATGAATTGTTAACCTTTATTCTAAAATACTCAGGTTTTTCCAGAATAGCCTTTTCAACCGAATTATAATTAACCTCATCCCTAGATTGAAATTTCAGGAGTTCCGTCATGCCCCTCGACCTGCCGACCATACGCTCCCAATTTCCCGCCCTCGCCCGCGACGCCATCTTCCTGGATAACCCCGCCGGCACGCAAGTGGCGCGCACGGTGCTCGACCGGATGAAGGATTACCTGGTGGAGCACAACGCCAACCACGAAGGTGCCTTCGCCACCAGCCGCGAGTCGGATGCGCTGGTGGAGGAAGCGAGACTGGCCGCAGCAGACTTTCTGAACGCCCCCGACCCACACGAGATCGTGTTTGGCCCCAATATGACCAGCCTGACCTTCAACCTCAGCCGCTCGCTTGTGCGCACTTTCAACCCGGGCGAAACAATTGTCGTCACCCGCCTGGACCATGACGCCAACGTCACTCCCTGGGTGATGGCGGCCGAGGACCGGGGCTGCAAGGTGACCTACGTGGACTTCCACCCGGAAGATGGCACGCTGAACATGGATGAGATGCAGGCAGCCATTGCGCGCAAGCCACGCCTGGTGGCAGTTGGGTATGCCTCCAATGCCCTCGGGACGATCAATCCGGTGGAGCAGATCACCCGGATGGCGCATGAAGCGGGAGCGCTGGTGTACATTGACGCGGTGCAGTACGCCCCGCATGGACCGATCGACGTGCAGAAGCTGGGGTGTGATATTTTGGTGTGCTCGTCTTATAAATTCTTTGGTCCGCACATGGGTGTGCTATATGGAAGCTACGACCTGCTGGACAGACTCCGGGCATATAAAGTGCGCCCCGCCCCCAAGGACCCGCCGGGCAAGTTCGAGACCGGCACGGGCAACTTCGAAGGCATGTGCGGCGTGCTGGGGGCGCTGGAGTATATCGAATGGGTGGGGAAGACTTTCGGTGTGGAGCACGCTGAACGCTACTCGGGGGATTACTCCGGGCGGCGCTTGCGTTTCAAGCAAGGCATGGCTGCCATCCGCAGCTACGAGTTCGAGCTCAGCCGTACCCTGCTGGATATCCTGGCCGAGGCACACGGGGTGAGGGTGTATGGCATCACCGATACAAAACGGCTGGAGGAACGCGTGCCCACTTGCGCGTTTACTTTAGCAGGCAAACCTCCGCGACAGGTGGCGGAAGAGCTAGACGAAGCCAATATTTTCGTGTGGGACGGGAATTACTATG
>JBGOYO010000277.1:0-4658 GCA_041479715.1 Anaerolineae bacterium | reverse complement strand
TAAACCGAAACAGGTACCAGACTAGCGATAAGGAGGTAGTATGGCGCGCAAATCCCAAACAATCAGCTCCATGGAAGAGCTGATGAAAGCCTTACCGCAGATTTTTAAATCTGCCAATGAAGACCCGGATTTTGGCTTGCGCTTCGCAGCCAACCCCCTCATGGCAGCAGAGGAGATTGGATTCACACTGACGGACGAATTAAAGAGCATCGCCACGAGGCGCGTTCGTTTTTCAACGGCTACGTATGAACGGCTACAGAAATTGGAACAGCAGGTACAGGAATTGGCAGGCGAACAATTTGATATCGATTCTGGCGAAGCTGTGTCCACTGTGCTATTCAAGAAACTCAGGCTACCACACCCGCAGGAGTTGCTGGTAAAACGCGGTAAAGGGAAAGAACGCCCTGAAGTATCTGCCGCTGGCAAGCCGCCAACCGGGCAGCTGGGCGCGAGGGCGAAACTGGCCGCCCCCCTTGATGTAAGCATCTTTGGGCATAAGCATATTGCTGATCCCTTGGAACCCCTGCGTGACGCTCATCCCATCATGCTCCCTCTGTTGGAATATCGCCAGTTGGAGGCCAGTAGTCCGCGTTTGGCCCCCCATGATCTATATGAGCGCATCCGACGGGGTGAAGTCAAGACACCTGTGACGCGGTTACAGTTTCACTTGAAGCCCAAGCGGTAGGAGTGCGTAATAATTTGGGCATAAGGTCAATGATGTATCAAGGGTTAGTTCTTAAATATAGGTTCAGGAGATAAGCCATGCCAAACCTGGGAGGATTTGAAATCGTTGGTGAGCTGACCGTCGAGGTGCTTAACCAGATCCTGGGCAGTGCCTGGGACAACAATATAATACCCCACAGCGTCCAAATTACACCGGGGACAGCGTTCGGACCCTATTCACTCGCCAGTGGGGTAGTAAATATCCATCGTGATACGCTTCACTTAGATATGGACGTGCCGGATAACGGTGTACGCATCACCTTACCTGCCGAAATCCAGGTAGAAATAGCCAACCCGCCTGTGCCAAGTGCTCGCTTGTTCAATCTGAGCGCGGAGATCGTCGCAGCCGTACCGATCGGAGTCATTCCCGGAACGATTCATGTCGCAGCCCTGTTGAGTGACATCCCGCCTGCAAATGTCGTTGCCCACCTGACCAGCGGAGATCCTATCCCACCGATCACCCTCAATTTAATCTCCGAATACGTACAGGCGCGTTATGTCGACAATACCATCGCTCATACCTTTACTGACCCCAATGTGGCGTTTGGTGTCTGGACCGCAGCAGCGTATGTAGAGATTTACGACGATACTAGCGACGCCAGCCGGAAGATCGAAGTCTCACAACCGGCAGCAAACCAGGTAAAAGTACGCCTACCCTTCTACATGCGTTTGAGCAACATGCATGCAAATTTTGGTCCGCAGCCGCTCTCGCCGATTGGGATCACCGGGCGGATTGCGATTACTGCCGCGCTTGACCAGGCACCTGGTTCGCTAACGGTTCATTTTGGCAGTGCCTCGGTTGTTATCGAGGATGTCGCACCCGCTGCAGGCGTAGAGGGCAGCAATTACAACCTGGATAAAATTGGGGCTACAGCAGCTGGGATAGACCTGGAAAACCTGCTTAAAACGCAGATGCAGAACCGGGGGAAGGCGATCGTAGCCGCCCTGGGTGATCAGATTTTTAGCGTTCCCACCGTCAGCCAGATCGAAGCCTTCATCGCTGACCAGGCTCATTCTGCCATCACCGACCGTGGGAACATAGACCTTTGGACCCCCAACCCTCCACCTGGTGGCGATGTGACCGTGACGGATGTAAAGCCGCTGGCCCTGGCTGATGCAATTGCCTTCTGCCTAAATAACCCAGCAGGCGATACCAGCGTAATCGTCAACTTTATCCCTGCTAACCGAAGCTGTGCTATCGCCATCGACGGGGCTAAGGTGATCCAGATGATCAAGGATCAGATCAACAAACCCGAGAGTGATGGCGGATTTGGCGGTTTGCCGCATACCGAACATAATGTCAACGGCCATGATGCCGTTGTTCACAGTATCAATCCTAGCCTGGAAGATGGTCACATTCGTATTGACGGGGATGTCACCGTGATTGATGCTATCGCCTGTGTGGATGTTGACGCCAGTTTCGGCGCTGATATTGGCTTGGAATGGGTGGACAATGCTGATGGCACCCAGACCATTCATGCTTTCGTCATCGGCGAACCAGATGTGGACCTCTCGCTACTCGCCTGGATTCTTAGCTTCCTGGTTGGTTTCATCACGGTCGGCATCGTAGGCGGCATTGTTGCCCTCGTCGTGGTGGCAGTTGCCGAGGGTGTCGCCGAGGATATTGGTGCAACGATTGTCCGGGACCAAGTTACCGGACAGATGAAAGGGATCGGTGCCTGGCCGCAAACCCTGGAGGGCATTGGCCAGGTTACCTCACGTTTTGAGAATCCGGTGTTGATCGATCCCCTGAGCGTGAGCTTCCCGGATGGATACCTGGTTATGGCGATTTATGCTACAACAGTGATTTCCTTCGCCGAAGCAAATGGGCCTTATATCGTAGATGCAGGAACACTGGTGACCTTTGTCGGCGGTCCAGTGACAGCCGATACCGATTACAAATGGGAGTTCGGTGACGGCGTTACAGCAGCTGGGAGAGTAGCTACCCACACCTACGCTGATAATGGCATCTATGTCGCCAAGCTCACCACACAGGTAAACCAGCCTGGTGGTGTGATCACCCGCCAGTTTGCACGGGTGGTAGCCCGTAATGTACCCCCTGTGGTCACCGCTGGACCAGACATGACCATCGATGAAGGTCAAGAGGTGGAATTCAGCGCCAGCTTCACCGACCAGGAATGGCCGGATACCCACGAGGCAACATTCAATTTTGGTGATGATACTCTCCCAGTCCCCGGCAGTGTTAGCGAAACCAACAACCAGCCACAAGCCAAGGGAACAGCAAAAGCCAAACATGCCTATTGTGATAACGGAGAGTATATTGTCACCATTGAGGTGCGCGACGACGATGGCGGGGTTGGCACTGACACCTGTAAAATCACGGTGCGCAATGTACCACCAAAAGTCGAAGCGTTGGAGGATATGTTCGCCTACCCAACCTTCCCCATCAGTCTGGACGCTTGTTTTACCGATCCCGGCTGGTGCGATTCGCACACAGCTACCTGGGAATTTGGCGACTGCACTCCGGTCACACCGGCCGTAGTCCAGGAGAAAAACGACCCACCGGCTGGTGTTGGAGTGGCCTCTGCCATCCATGTATACCAGCATTGTGGAACCTATTTGGCACGCGTCCAGGTTCTGGACGATGATGGTGGTCTGGGTGTGGGCAGCCTGCATGTGAGGGTCGTTTCGCTGAAAAACCCTGACTTTGAAGGTGGCTTCCGCAACCGCCTGAATGGAGCAGTTGCCAACGCATGGGAGCCATATGGCAGTCCCGTATCCGAGGCGGGGTTGGCGATGGGTACAGCTGCCGGAACAGGACAGGTCTACCAGGCTGAGGAATTTATCGTCCATGGAGGACAGCGCGCCCAGCGAATCAGCGGGGCAGGTAAATTCCGGGCAGGCATCTACCACCGAATCGGAGCCAACCGTGGCTGGGACTACCAGGTCTCAGCCTGGTATGTCCTGGATGAACGCAGCGGTGGTGTCTGCAGGCTGGGAATTGACTCCGCTGGAGGCACAAACCCAGACGCCAGCTCAGTGGTCTGGTTGCAGGGGAACGAAGACCAGAACTGGTCTCAACTCTTGGGCCGTGTGACCGCCAAGGAACGCCAGATCACAATATTCCTGGAGGTGACTACCCCGGAGCGAAGCGCGGTGGGTTACTTCGATGACATCCTCCTGATCCCCTATCCCTGCCCCATCAAGGTGTGCCAGCCGGAGGAGCCACCTCAAGAGCGTAAGGCGTGTGTGGATTGGAAGGACGAGCGAGAACCAAAGAAGCTACCAGATGACTATCAGAAAAGCGGCTTTGGTTTCAAATCGCTGACCACAATGCCGTTGTTAATTGCTTTTTGGGGAGAACCAAAAAACCAGGGCAAACTTCAGTTCCCGGAGCGCGGCATGCGGGTGGATCTTCCTTTTGAGGCGAACACGGTCATAGCCCATGTATATTGTGGTACTTCTCACCCTATCCGTATGCAGGCTTTCGACCAGACCGGAAATATGGTCGGTGAGTCCGCCATGCCTTCGAATAGTCAGGGTGTCGTTGAGCTGGATATTAGCGCCGCTAGCATAGCTCGATTGGAATTTACCGGCGGTAGAAACGAAGGTCTGTTGGTTGACTTGTGTGTTTACTTGCAGCCTGACAAAATCCCACCGACAGATCAAAAGAAAAAAGGGTTGGAAAAGGAGTGAGCCATGGCCGAGGATCATAATGTTTCTATCGTCAGCTGGGCGGCGAAGCCATTGCAACTGACCCACAACTTTTCCGGAGGTGCGCCTTGCCCGGTCAACATCTCTTTTGAGGATACTCCAGCTCAAGTGATCATCTCCACGTTGCGCGATCAACGGCTGGTAGTGAATATGAATATGGCCTTGAGTGCTGCTGATACACTGCCGCTTTGCATCAAGTTGTGCGAGCCCATCTGTGCAGAGAGCAATTATACAATCGGGATTTCAATATTCGAGAAGCC
>JBGOYO010000276.1:0-4666 GCA_041479715.1 Anaerolineae bacterium | reverse complement strand
TGTGCAATTTCTCTTTACCCAGGGGATGTTCCGGGCTGAGCTGCGGGCGGCATTTAGACCCTTGAGCGATCTTGAACGCCTGACTACCCGGCTTGTCAGCCGATCTGCCCAGCCGCGTGACCTAGTGGGGATGCGTGGCACACTACAGCGTTTGCCTGGCATCTTGCAGCTATTACTTGAACACCAGGCTCTTGTAAGTGGAGCAGGTGAAGATGAGCCTCAAAATAGCCTGACAGCAGTGCTGCAGGATTTTAATGACTGCACCGATGAGCTTCAGCTCCTCGAAGCCGCCCTCGCAGATGACCCTCCGGCGACATTGCAGAACATCGGGGTGATAAAGAGCGGATTTTCAGCTGAGCTGGACGGCGTCATCGAAAGGTCGCGCAATGCGCGGGAATGGATCGCCAACCTGGAAGCAGTGGAGCGGGAGCGTACGGGCATCAAGACGCTCAAGGTCGGCTATAACAAGATCTTCGGCTATTACCTCGAAGCCACGCGCGCTAATGCTGAATTGGTGCCGGCGGAGTACATTCGCAAGCAGACCCTGGTAAACGCAGAGCGCTATATCACCCCGGAAATGAAAGAGTACGAGGCACTGGTGCTCAACGCAGAAGAATCGATCCACGAGATCGAGACGCGCATCTTTCGCCAGGTGTGTGAACAATTGGCCTCCTCATCAAAACGTCTGCTGGGTACAGCACATGCACTAGCCGAGCTAGATGTGCTGGCTTCCCTGGCGGAGGTGGCTGCATTGGGAGGGTACGTCCTTCCGGAGGTGGTGGTGGAGGATATCCTAGAGATCCACGAAGGCCGGCATCCGGTGGTCGAGCATTACTTGAAGGGTGATCGCTTCATGAGCAATGACGCTATATTCGAGGAAGGTGAGCGCATCCGCATCCTTACCGGGCCGAACATGTCGGGGAAAAGTACATTCCTGCGCCAGGTGGCTTTGATCGTGTTGATGGCGCAAATGGGCAGCTTCGTGCCAGCGGCTTCCGCTCGCATCGGGCTGGTGGACCGCATCTTTACCCGCATCGGAGCGCAGGACGAGATCTATTCGGGTCAGTCCACCTTCATGGTCGAAATGGTCGAGACTGCCAACATACTGCATCATGCCACCAATCGCTCGCTGCTGATTTTGGATGAGATTGGGCGTGGCACGAGCACGTATGACGGTGTGTCGATTGCCTGGGCGGTGGTCGAGTATATCCACAACCACCCGTCCTTGCGCGCTAAAACGCTCTTCGCCACGCACTACCATGAGCTGACGCAGCTTTCCGATTTGCTACCTGGAGTGCGCAACTACAATGTAGCCGTAAATGAAAGCGGTGGTCAAGTGGTATTCTTACATAAGATCATCCCTGGCGGGGCAGACCGTTCTTACGGCATCCACGTGGGTCAATTAGCTGGGCTTCCCACACCGGTGGTGCAGCGGGCGGAGCAGATTCTGCTCCAGCTGGAGAAGTCCTCTGGCAAGGCAATTAAGATCGACCCGGAAATCCCGCATCAGATGGCGCTCTTCCCGGAGACCAACCCCCTATTGGATGAATTGAAAGGATTGGATATTAATGGGATATCACCGATTGAGGCCTTGAATAAGCTTTATGAATGGAAGAAGAGATTCTTAGACAGTCAATAATCCTCCCGATCAGCTGATACTCGCTATCAAAGATGAGTGACTTGGCAATATGACCAAGTCATTACTTTTTTAGATCCTCGCTATTGTTACTTTTTCGGGCTCGATTTCGAAAGACCAATACCCAGAGTCACCAATTTTATACTCGAGATATAGATAGTCTTGTTCCCGCTTTACCTTGATCAGCTGGATGGGATATTGAAAGCCAACGGTGACCAGTTGTGGGTCCCAATCGCCCTGAACCGTAGGGTCAAAACCATCAGGAGGCTCAAGCAAGCGCTCAATCTCCGTCTCCTGCAGCAGTAGGCGCAGAATTGCCTCAGGTGCGTCCACCGACCAGAGCAGGCTGGCGGTGGATTGAGTATCCAGCTCTTCGACGCGTTCTTCGTCAGTCAATTCCCACTGCACCGGTGACCAGATACCCGGCAAGCCTTCTGTATTCATCGTTTCCGGGTCGATTACACCTGGCATAGTAATCCTCCACTTTTATTGATAAGAATACTTGCTAGCATAAGATTACCCCGTGCGGCTTATTCTGACAAGTATTCAAGGACTCAATGAGAATAAGGTTCGCCAGCGATTATGCTTTCATATTTCAAAATGAATGTGGTAAACTATGCGGTTGGATTTGTACCATCAATGTGAAATAAACTACAGTTGCATGTAGAGTTTGATCGCAAACAGGAGACATTATATGGCTGAAAAGAAGTGGGTGTACGCATTCGATGAAGTAAATCTCGTTGAGCAATATGTTGGTGGAAGTTGGGAAGGTGTGCGCGCATTGTTGGGTGGCAAAGGCTCTGGCCTTGCAGATATGACACGGGCTCAGGTACCGGTCCCTCCCGGGTTTACCGTGACCACTGAAGCTTGCAATGCGTACCAAGCGGATGGCAAATTCCCTCCCGGGATGTGGGAGCAGGAACTGGGAGCCTTGAAGATAGTCGAGCGGCAAACCGGCAAGAAATTTGGTGACCCCAATAACCCGCTTTTAGTATCCTGCCGGTCTGGAGCCAAGTTCTCCATGCCGGGGATGATGGATACGGTGCTCAACATCGGTTTAACCGATGCAACTGCCGAAGGCCTGGTGAAGCTGACCAATAACCCGCGCTTTGTGTATGACAGCTACCGCAGACTGGTTGAAATGTTTGGCACGGTGGTGTTGGGGATTGCTGACGAGGCATTCGAGGAACCCCTGGCCGAATACAAGCAGAAAAAAGGTTATAAGCTTGATACCGAGATGACGGCTGACGACTGGAAAGTGATCACCAATAGTTTTAAAGCCGTGGTCAAGCAAGAGAAAGGTTTCGACTTCCCGCAGGACCCAACCGAGCAGCTCAAGCTGGCAACCGAGGCTGTCTTCAAATCGTGGAATGGTAAGCGCGCGGTTGATTACCGCCGGGCGACCGGCATCCCGGATGACCTGGGCACTGCGGTCAATATCGTTACCATGGTGTTTGGGAATATGGGTGATGATTCTGGCACGGGAGTGGCTTTCACGCGTGACCCCTCCACGGGTGACCGCAAGATGTTCGGCGAATACCTGCTGAACGCCCAGGGGGAAGACGTGGTCGCCGGCATCCGCAATGCGGAGCAGATCGAGAGGCTGAATAACAATCTGCCCGAAGCTTATCGCCAGTTCATGGATATCACCAGCAAGCTTGAAAAACATTACCATGATATGCAGGACGTGGAATTCACCATCGAGCACGGCAAGCTGTGGATGCTGCAGACCCGCAGCGGTAAACGGACTGCCATGGCGGCGGTGAAGATCGCCGTGGATATGGCTAATGAAGGGCTGATCACGAAAGAGGAAGCCATCCTGAGGGTTACACCTGAGCAGGTGGATACCTTGCTGCACCCACAGTACGATGGTAAAGCCAAGGAAGCCGCCAAAAAAGACGGACGCCTGTATGCCAAAGGGGTCAACGCTTCCCCGGGAGCAGCAGTAGGGCGAGTATATTTTGACGCCAATACGGCCGAAAAGTACGCCAAGCAGGAAAAGCAGGATGTGATCATGGTGCGCCCATTCACCAAGCCAGATGATGTGCATGGCATGATCGCCGCCAAAGGTGTGCTCACCAGCGAAGGTGGAGCTACTTCGCATGCGGCAGTGGTGGCAAGGCAGTTCGGTATTCCTTGCATTGTGGGCGCATCAATGATCAAGATCGACCTCGACAACCGGCAGATGGCGGTGGATGGCAAGCTGGTGAAGGAAGGCGAATGGATCTCCGTCGATGGGACCACGGGTGAAGTATATTTGGGACAAATCCCAACTACAGCTGTTAGCCTGGAAGAACAGACTGATTTACTGACATTGTTGACCTGGGCGGATGAGATCTGCGCCAGGCCTGGGATGCGGAAATTTGCCCCTGGCTGGCCTACCAAAGGTCTTCAGGTGTGGGCGAATGCCGATTACCCGAAGGACGCCCAGCGGGCTCGCAGTTATGGTGCGGTCGGGATAGGGCTGTGCCGCACCGAGCACATGTTCTTCGAGAAAGAACGCCTGCCCATTGTGCAGAGGATGATCCTGGCGGAAAAGCCTGAAGAACGTAAATCAGCATTGGATGAATTATTACCTTATCAGAGAGCAGACTTTGACGGATTATTCCGGGCGATGGATGGCTACCCGGTGATCATCCGCCTGATTGACCCACCGCTGCACGAATTCATGCCGGATGAGGAAGCGCTATTCGAAGACGTGGTTACCATGCGGGTGAAGGGTGAGACCGAGGGCTTACCTGAAAAAGAGCGCCTGCTGGCAGACATTCGTGGGATGCACGAGAGCAACCCGATGATGGGTCTGCGTGGGGTGCGCTTAAGCATTTATATGCCTCAGATCGTTGAGATGCAGGTGCGGGCGATCTTCGAAGCGGCAGCTGATTGTACATTGGCGGGAATAGTCGTCAAGCCCGAGGTGATGATCCCCTTGACTGGCACGGTAAATGAATTGAAGTGGATCCAGCCGAGGTTGATCAAGATTGCTGATGCGGTAATGAAAGAAAAGAAAGTCAATTTCACTTATAAATTTGG
>JBGOYO010000275.1:0-4667 GCA_041479715.1 Anaerolineae bacterium | reverse complement strand
GGAGGCCGCGATGAAGGCACGCGGGATTGAGACCAAGCCCGGTGAAACGCGCGGCAAGCTGATCGAGCAGCTCTTGGAAGATTTCCTTGAGCCCACCCTTATCCAACCTACATTCCTGTATGACTACCCGCGCGACATCTCTCCCCTCGCCAAGAGCAAACCCGGTGACCCATTGACCGTGGAGCGTTTTGAAGCCTATATCGCCGGCTTCGAGCTGTGTAATGCATTTACCGAGCTTAACGACCCGCTCGATCAGGAGAAGCGCTTCCTGGAGATGGGGCGCGACTACACTGCAGAAGATGAGGAGCGTCACCCGATGGACGAGGATTACCTGCGGGCGATGCGTTATGGCATGCCCCCCAGTGGCGGCTTTGGCATGGGTGTCGACCGTTTGATCATGATCCTCACCGATCACCCCAATATCCGCGAGGTGATTCTGTTCCCCCATTTGCGTACCCGCGAAGAATAATCAGGGTTAAACAGTGATAAAAGGCATATAGCAATGTCCAGATGCGAAGAGTAAAAATAATTGGCTGTAGATACGCATCTTCGCTGGAATTTTTTGGGATTAACCCGTTATATTGATAAATCAGGTATGGTGAAATAATGGCTACAATAATTGGAGAAAACGTCAAGAAGGATCAAACCTATCGCGTATATGGCTATCGCTGGGTGGTGTTGGGGGTGTTCATGTTCGTTAACCTCACCATGCAGATGCTATGGATCACTTTTGCCCCTATCACGGGTCCAGCGGCTAAATTTTACGGAGTGACCGATTTGCAGATTGGCTACCTGGCAATGTCCTTCATGATCACATACCTATTTCTCTCCTTCCCAGCCTCATGGGTGATAGATACCTATGGTTTTCGCAAGGCGGTCAGTATTGGGGCGCTGCTGATGGCCGTGTTCGCCATCTTGCGTGGGTTGGCTGGAGCGAATTACACGCTTGTGCTGCTGGGCAGTATTGGGATTGCGATTGGTCAGCCGTTCTTAATGAATGCCTGGACGAAAGTACCTGCCAACTGGTTTGCCTTCGATGAGCGTGCCACCGCTGTCGGCCTGGTCACCCTGGCCAACCTGCTTGGCACCGCCCTCGGCATGCTGCTCACACCCATCCTTATCGAGAAGTTATCTATCCCGACTGTTCAGCTGATCTACGGTGGTATTGCAGCAATCGCGGCAGTGCTGTTCATTGCTCTCTCGCGTGAGCACCCTGTTACTCCACCCTGCCCACCTGGCATGGAGGTGCGCTCCCTGATGCTCGATGGCCTCAAGCAAATCGTAAAATCCGTCCCATTCTGGCTGTTTGTGGTCGTGTATTTCGTTGGATTGGGAATTTTTAACGGCATCAGCACCTGGGTGGAGAACATCATCCGCCCGCGTGGTTTTTCTCCGGTCGATGCAGGTACCCTGGGCGCCTCAATGATCGTTGGAGGCATCCTGGGTGCAGTGATCATCCCAATCCTATCGGATAAACAGCACAAACGCCAGCGCTACATGCTTCTGGGCGTGCTGCTGGCAATCCCCGGCCTGGTGGGGGTGACTTTTGCTACTTCACTCTGGCTCATCCTCCTATCGGCCTTCTGGATGGGGTTCTTTCTTATCAGCGTTGCCCCAATTGGCATGCAATATGTTGCTGAGGTCACCTTCCCCGCCCCCGAGGGCACTTCCAATGGTTTGATCCAGTTTGCCGGGCAGGTATCCGTGATCTATGTTTATATCATGGAGGCAATGAAAAGCGCCAACGGCGCATTTACCCCATCATTACTTTTATCCGTTGGGTTGCTTGTGGTGATGGTCGGGGTCATTACCCAGATGAAAGATCCTCCCCGGCGCGAGATGTAAGGGGCGCGGTAAGCTACCCTAGAATTTCCAAATTGTCCCGCCCCCTCCAGATTTTGCGTAGGTTTCAATCGCCGTGCGCATTCCCTCCACATCCGGCCAGAAGAACACGATCTGTGAGTGGTGGCAGGCGATGCCATCCTGCCAGGCGGTTAACCCTTGAGGGGACACCTGGACGGATAATAGCTCTGCCTCGGAGGGGAGCCACTCAGCCAGGTCGTACTGCTTTTGGTCAATATATGGGTAATCCACGTAATGCCACAGCTGGATCCCCAACCGCTCGGCAGCTTTCCGCACCAGCACGTGGTCGCGGTGGTTACCAATGGTCAGCGGGATCACCAGCTCGGTTCCAGGCATAAGGTTTTTCCGCAGGAAGTCTGTAACAGGTGGGATGAGATAGGATTCTTCCGGCTCCGGCGGCATGTTTATATCGTCCGGCACTTTGATCAGCGCCTCTTCCGTGCCTGGGATAAAGCGATAGATACAGTCCGGCACGGTGTAGCGGCTATAATCTGCCCCGAGTACCTCGCAGCAAGCCTCATCCTCCCGGCTGCGCGAATAAGGAACATCGTTTTCCCCCAGCTCCCAAAAGATGTGTAGCATCCTGGCGTAATCGGTAAGCTCTTTGCCAAATGGAGGGTCACCGGCGCAAATCGTCCAGATTTCAACTTTATCACCCCGAGCGGTCAGCTCCCACACCAACCCCCCGGCCGAAAGCACCACGTCATCGAAGTGGGGTGACAGGAAGACCCACTTTTTCATGCCGGTCCTCCCGCTTCCGCCTCCACAGCTTCGAACCCGGCATCCAGCTCTACTTGTGAAACTTTAGCCGAAAAGACGATTCCCCCGATGAAAAACAGGATCGCCGAGATGATGAACAGGTACATGAAGGCGGTTCGGTTCAAATTGATCAACAGCACCCCAAAGATAAGGGCAGATAACGCCCCGGATAACCCGGTCGAAATATTGTTATATGCCATGTAATGCCCGGCCTCATCTTTGGGTGATAGATCGCTCGCCAGTGCAGGCGCAGTCGCCAGGATGGGTCCCAGCGCAATCGAACGAAGGGTGGTCAACACCAGGAAGACGGTGAAATTGCCGGTGAAACCCATTAACAACGTGCTTACCGCGCACCCGACCACACCCCATAAGATCATGGTACGCCGGCCGATCCGATCCGATAGAATGCCCGCTCCAACTGCAGACAGCATCGTCACCACCAGGCTGATCCCACCCATGGTGCGTAGGGCTGCGTCGGGGCTGATTGCGGGGAAATACACCTGGAAAAAGTAGCGGGCGAAAAACTGCAGGCTGTTAAAACCCATATTTGCCAGCAGCATCGCCAGCACCAGCCAGAAAAACACTGCGATGCGCTTGCGCACCGTGAATAATTCAGTCAGGGCAGTCCAAACGTTGATGTGCTCAGACGTTTCCGCCGGCTTATCCTTTCCCCTGATCGCCCAGGCATTGATCAGCCCGGTCAGGGTAAACACCCCACCGATCAGCCACAGCGCGGCTCCAGTACGCCCGTCCTGGTTCAAGCTCGTTACCACCAGGAAAGCGATCGCTCCCCCAAGCAAGGTCATAAACCCCATGACGCCAGAAGCCCCACCCCGCTGGTACTCCGGCACCACATCCACGAGCAGCGGCCACCAGGCACCGTTGCTCATATTCGTGGCAAACTGCATCCCAAAATAGCTGAGCAGAATGATGGGCAGCGCCAATGGGATCAGGAAGTCATGCAAAGTCGGTGACAGCATCAGGGAAGGCAGCCCGATCAAGGGTAGCGCGATCAGTGCTCCGGTCAGGATTGCTGGTGTGCGTTTCCCCAATCTGCTTGTGGTGTGGTCGCTGATGATTCCCCAAAGGATGGTGACCAGCAGCCCGAGCAGCGTGCCAAAAAATCCGAGCAATCCAACGACCAGTCCTTTGTTTACCGTCACCACTTTTTCGACCAATGTGGGCAGCAGGATGGTAATGTATGCCACCCAAACCAGGTTGGCTCCTAGCATGAGTGTGTTCATGCCAAAAAGGAACCCGACTGATCGTTTCTCGATTATCAGCGTTGATGGAGCCATTTATTTTAGATTCCCGGGATTTCTACGTTATAAAAGCAGTTTCTGCAGCTTCATCAAGTCGTCCATCGACCCCTTGATCTGGATTTTGCGCTGCATGTACGCCGCCATGCCGTTGATCTTTCGATCCATCACCCCGGTCAGCACTTCCGCGGTGGTGGTAACGGTCAGGTCGGGACTGGTATGAGTGTCCTTGACCAATGTCGCCTCTCTACCATCCACCGTCCGGATCAGCCAGTCCTCATTGGTATCCGTGAACCTGAATAGCAATGTACGTGTGAAACCTTTCAAGCTGGTTTGAACCTTGGGGTTGTCGAACTGCTCGACGATTTTTTGCAGGTACGGTTGGACGTCCACCATGCATTCCTCCTATTTCAATCATCTTAGTACCATGTAAATCCAGGTCCCAGGCTATCAGGTTGGTTGAAGCCGATAACTTGATCAATAAACTATAACACTATAAAGCGGGAATCGATGCCATATATCAGTTTGTTCCATTCATACTATAATTCCAACATGCCTGCCTCTTCCTTGAATGAACCATGCGATATCCGCTCTCAAATCGTGCAAATTTCCAATGAGCTATATGCCCGCTGGCTGCTCACTCCCACCGGCGGCAACATCAGTGCGCGCTGCGAAGATAATACAGAAGAAATCTGGATCACCCCAGGTTCCATCTTTAAGGGAGACCTGCGCTCCGAGATGATGGTGCGCATTGACCTGAATGGCACCCTCCAGATTGAAACCAGT
>JBGOYO010000274.1:0-4675 GCA_041479715.1 Anaerolineae bacterium | reverse complement strand
CTATCCAAGCCTGTTAGAATCGCATGATTTGCAGCGAACTCAATCAATGGAGCTGGGAGAGTGCAATTGTCAACGAGTAATGCCCTCAGGTATGGGCAATCGATTATCGGGTTTTTCAGCGACCGGGAATACTACCCACGACTCTATAGGATTGGCATCCCCATAGCCCTGCAGTCACTCATTATGTCTTCGCTCAACATGGTCGGGGTAGTAATGATTGGTCAGCTAGGGGCAGTACCAGTAGCTGCGGTTGGCCTGGCAAACCAGATATTCTTCCTGCTGAACCTGATGCTGTTCGGGATTTACACCGGCTCAGCCATGTTCACCGCCCAATTGTGGGGGGTAAAGGATATCCCCAATATCCGCAAGGTGCTCGGTCTGGCACTTACATTGGGATTGGGTGCAGGTGCGCTTTTTCTGATGGTTGCGGAACTTTTTTCGGCAGCCGTGTTGAGCATCTATTCGCAAGACCCGGCGGTCATCGCCCTGGGTAGCTCTTACCTGCGTATCCTCGGGTTTTCATTCATCCCATACGCTATCTCATTTTGCTACGCCATCGTCCTGCGCAGCACCGGTGATGTCCAGACGCCCCTGGTCGCCACCCTGACATCGCTATCACTGAACACGTTGCTGAGTTATGGTCTCATCTTCGGCAAGCTGGGGCTGCCGGCTTTGGGAGTGTATGGAGCGGGGCTTGCGGTGTTTATATCACGCATCGTGGAGCTGCTTCTCATCCTGTTGCTGACCTACCGAAAAGACAGCCCTTCAGCGGCGAAATTGCGCGAGTTGTTCAGCTACAACCTGGAGTTTGCTAAAAAAGTTTTGAAGCCGGTACTGCCGGTGGTTGCCAATGAGATATTGTGGTCAATGGGTATAACCGCCTATAGTGTCGTGTATGCCCGCATCAGCACCGATTCAATTGCTGCCATGAACATCGTCGCATCGATCGATCAGATGGCACTGGTGCTGTTTAACGGGATCGGACACGCTTGTGCCATCATGGTTGGCAACCATATCGGAGCAGGTGATGAGGAACAGGCTTTCCGCTATGCAGCCCGTTCGGAAGCCCTGGGCATGCTGGGGGGAGTGGGTATCGGTGCTCTCGTCCTGGTGAGCTCGAATATGATCCTTTCGCTGTACAAGGTGCCGCAGGATGTAATCGCGTATGCACACAATGCCCTGATCATCCTGGGTTTGTTGTTGTGGCTGAGGGCCTCCAATATGATCATGTTCATCGGCATCTTCCGCAGCGGAGGTGACACTCGATTTGCGCTCGTTCTGGATGGGCTGATCATCTGGGTGGTGGGTGTGCCCCTGGCGTTCTTGGGAGCTTTCGTGTTCCACCTGCCGGTGTATTGGGTTTACCTGTTAGTCATGTCTGAGGAGATCACCAAGTGGTGTTTGGGGGCATACCGGTTCTTCACGCGCAAGTGGATCCACAACCTGGCGAAGACCGTGCCTTCCTAACCCGCCCGCCCTGTTCAAATTGCCCGCTCTCTGATAAGATAGCATCCCGAATATACCGGCCTCGACCGATTTGGTCGGGGTTTTTGTATGCCAGAATTGGAAGTACAGTGTGATTATCGAACGAGTAGATTTACGCAATATCGCCATTATCGCCCACGTTGACCACGGTAAGACCACGCTGGTGGATGGTCTGCTCAAGCAGGCACATGTTTTCCGCGAGAATCAACTGGTGATGGAAAGGGTGATGGATTCTAATGACCTTGAACGCGAACGAGGCATTACTATCCTGGCTAAAAACACCGCCATAGAGATCTGGGACCAACAGATCAATCGTTTGGTGAAGATCAACATCGTCGACACGCCTGGGCACGCCGATTTCGGTGGCGAGGTGGAGCGAGTGATGAACATGGTCGACGGTGTGCTCCTGCTGGTAGATGCGGCTGAAGGCCCCATGCCTCAAACCCGTTTTGTGCTTAAGAAAGCCCTCGAGATGGGCCACCGGGCTATCGTGGTGATCAATAAAGTTGACCGCAAGGACGCTGAACCCGAACGAGTGCTCAACCAGACATTTGACCTGTTCATTGAGCTGGGCGCCACTGATGAGCAGGCTGAATTCCCGATCATTTATGCCAACGCCGTTACTGCCCAAGCCGGGCTGACCCCAGTGCTTGGCCCCGACCTGCAGCCGCTTTTCCAGGCGATACTGCGTCACATCCCCGCCCCATGTGTGGATGTAGATGCTCCATTGCAACTGCTAGTAACTACTCTTGGATACGATGACTACCGCGGCGTGACTGCTGTTGGGCGGGTCCATGCTGGGAAAATCCAGCTGGGGCAATCGCTCGCACGTATCACCGTTGCGGGGCAGGTGCTGCCTGAGAGAGCACGCTACCTGTACATCCATCAAGGCTTGAAACGTGTGGAAGTCGAAGAAGCTCAGGCTGGAGAGATCGTTGCCCTGGCAGGTCTGGAAGGGATTGGCATTGGAGAAACCCTGGCTGACCCAGAGAATCCCATCGCGCTCCCGACAATCAAGGTGGAGGAGCCAACGGTGCGCATGACGTTCGGGGTGAACAGCTCACCGTTTTCAGGCCGGGAGGGACGTTGGAATACTTCCCGCCGGTTAAGGGACCGTCTTTTTGATGAGCTGCGCTCCAACGTGGCCCTGCGCGTGGCTGAGATGGACACCGCTGATTCGTTCCTCGTTTCCGGGCGCGGTGAGCTGCATTTGGCAATTCTGATCGAGACCATGCGCCGCGAAGGGTATGAATTCCAGGTATCCCGCCCAGAAGTCATCCTGCGCGAGGGTGCGGACGGCGAGACGCTGGAACCTTTCGAAGAATTGTACATCGAGACCAGCCAGGAGACGGTGGGTGTGGTGGTCGAGATGTTGGGAGGGCGGCGCGGGCAGATGCTGGATATGCAGGACACGCTCGATACCACAGTGCGCCTCAAGTATCTCGTGCCCACGCGCGGGCTGTTGGGTTTCAGGTACCAGTTCCTCACAGCTACACGCGGTGCCGGCACCATGAATACCATTTTTTATGATTATTTACCGATGGTCGGTGCCATGGCTGGTCGGGAGGCTGGATCGATTGTTGCCTTCGAGGCCGGCGTCACCACCACTTATGGCTTGAACAGCGCCCAGGACCGCGGCGTCCTGTTTTATGGTCCAGGCGTGGATGTTTACGAAGGCATGGTAGTTGGTGAACACCAACGTCCGGGTGACCTGGCGTTCAACGTATGCAAGAAGAAGCACATGACCAATGTGCGCGCCGCCCGGGGTGAGATGGAAATCCGCCTGACCACCCCACGCCAGATGAGCCTGGATGAAGCGATTGAGTACCTGGCTGACGATGAGCTGCTGGAAGTAACCCCGCAGACCTACCGCATCCGCAAGCGCATCCTGCAGAATGAAGAACGCGGCAAGCAAACCAAGTTGGCCAAGCTTGAGAAGATGGGATAGCCTCCAACATCGCCTAACATTTAGTTTGAATTATTTCTGGCATAAATTGTCAAAAAATGGTCGACCGGTATTGGTCGACCATTTTTAATCAGATCGGCATGCGGTATACGCGATATCGTTTATAAAGCCTGGCACCGCCGCGGGTTGCTAGGGTGGGGGTGTAAGGGTTGTCATCCGAGGTCAGCGATAGGTCGAACCAGGTATACCCTTTGGGGAAAGCGCGGTTCGCCATCTCGTCGAACAACAACACCGCTACACCCGTATCCCAATACTCTGGCAGCACCAGCACGCTCTTAATCGCCAGGCACTTGGGCTGGCGGCGTAAATAGGGCATCAGGCGCAGGTAATCCCACGGGTAGCGCAGACCGTTGGCATGGATCAGGGCTTCATTAACATTGGGGATACCCGGGAACCAGCCCACTGCCTCTCCATCCACCTCAGCAAACAGCACCAGCTCAGGGTCTACGATCTGGCGGAACTGCCCCAGGGATGCCTTCAGCCCTTCGAGCGGCCAAGGGATGAAATCGGGGATGTGCGCCAGGGATTTATTCATCAGGATGTGGATGCGTTCCACCTCCTCCTCCCAATGCTCCAGGTCTGCTGAGCGGATTTTGATCCAATTGCGCTTGCGCAGCCGATCCGCCAGGTGTCCTAACCGCTCCCTTTGTACCGCACCCATCTCAGGAGTGATCTCATAAGCCAGGTTATCTCCACGCGCCGGTGGAAAGCCATACTCTTCGAAATACCCCTGGTAATACGGTGGGGTGTGACCGCACAGGACGACCGGCGGGCGGTCGCGTCCCTCAAGCAGCACGCCATAGCTGTCCTCATAATCCAGGTTGAAGGGTCCATATAGCGTCTCGAGCTCGTGTGCCTTAGCCCACTTCTTGGCATGGTCAAACATGGCCCATGCAACTGCCTGATCCTGGATGCAGTCGAAGAACCCGATCATGCAGTCCTTCATATTGCGAGCTTGGTTGGTTTCCCTGTCTTCCGCGCAGCAGATCGTCCCGGCAGGTTTCCCGTCCTTCAACGCCATGAAGAATTCCGCAATCCCACGCTTGAAGAAAACGCCGGTGGCAGGGTCTATGGTCTTGATGCGTTCTGCCAGCAGGGGTGGTACCCATAACGGATCATGGCGATAAATCTGCCAAGGGAATGTAGCGAAGCGTTTCCGTTCTGATCCGGTTTTAACCGGAATAATTTCAATCATAGGTCAGATCCTTCCTCCGCCGCAGCGGT
>JBGOYO010000273.1:0-4703 GCA_041479715.1 Anaerolineae bacterium | reverse complement strand
ATTACCTGGCGTCTGAGGTGTGGAAATAGGGGCTGCTACAGCTGCGCTCGAAGCCTTGCTCCCAACCGGTGATGTTTGATTCAATGTTGGATCTGGGGTCGTCGAAAGTGGGAGTACAGTGTTACCTTGTCCAATAGCACACCCACCTATCGAAAGGCTCAAAAGAATTACCAGTATGTTCCTTAGAAATGGCGATTTATTTTTCATATTAATTCTCAAATACCCCGACTTTAACTATTTTGATCCTGCTTGCAGCGCAGTTCCATCCCCGTCGTTTTTTTACCCAACCGATCCTTTGCCCATCTCTAAAGCAATTCCACCCCTAAAATGAGCTCAAATAAAGTAAAAGCACCAAATTCATTGGTGCATAAAGCACTGCCTCACCTTATTGCTTATTATAATAAAATATATCTAATTAGTCAAGTTTAGGACTGCTCATGTTTAGGACTGCTCAAGAGCCAGGAGATTGTTGTTCACCAAACATTTCGGTAAGACCAGAAGGAATTTGCTCTCGTTGAAAAAACACCAGTGAAGCGCCGGCGCTTATTCCAGCTCTGCGAGCTCATCAATGATGCGGTTCGCCACCAACCTGCCTGAGATCATCGCCGTTGGGATACCGGTTCCGGGGTGGGTGCTGGCGCCCACGAAATATAGATTTCTATAACGCGCATGCCGGTTGGACGGGCGGAAGTACGCCAGCTGGGTCAGGTTATGTGACAGTCCGTGAGTCGAGCCTTTGAGCAGGTTATAGCGTTTTCGCCAGGAAAGCGGATTGAGGCTGGTCTCAAATTTGATATGGGCTTCGAGGTCGGTAATCCCCAACGTCGCCAATCGGCGAAATACGTGTTTGCGCGCCGTGTCTGTTAGTTTTTCCCAATCCTGCTCCCCATTTTCAGACAGATGCCCCACTGGTAGAATGGCGATCAGCGTATCCTCACCTGGCGGAGACATGGACGGATCCAACCGAGCTGGCGCGTGGATATATAGACAGGGGTTGGAGGGCAGATCTAGATCCTTTATGATCGATTCAAAATTCTCACGGTAGTCATCTGCCAGGAACAGGGTATGCGGACCCAGGGTGGGATAGGGTTTGTCCACCCCCCAAAAGAAGCTGATGACCGAACACGAAAATTGCATCCGCGATATTCTTTTTGCCTCAGCATCCTTTGGCAGGAGATCATTATAGACGTACGGCAAGTCGGCATTTGCCAGGATGATATCAGGCGAGATGTGTTGGTTATGCTCAAGCTCAAGCCCGCTCACCCGGCTGCGGTTCACGTCAATCCCCTCCACCGTGGTGTCGAAGGCAAATTCAACCCCAGCCTGGCGCGCCAGCTGCATGAGCGCATCCACGATGCTGTACATCCCGCCCTTGGGGTACCAAACCCCATGTTCCAGTTCCGTGTAGGGCATCAAGGAGAAGGTGGCAGGCGCATCAAACGGGCTCAACCCCATGTATACATCCTGGAACGAGAAAGCAGACTTCAAGCGCGGGTTGTCAAAATAGGCCGCCATGTTGGCATAATGCTTTATCAACGGTTTTACCTGGAACAGGAGGGGAATATTGCCCAGCGAAATAAGATCGGTAAACCGGCGGAAATCACGGTTCACCAATTTTTCCATCCCCAGCTGGTAGTGGCGCTTGCCCTCCGCATGGTAGCGCAGGAAACCCTGAAATGCACCCGGCTCGATCGATTCGAGTTGGTTTCTCAGAGATTGCATGTCTGAAGTGAGCGCAAGATGGCTGCCGTCGTCAAAGACCAACCGGTAGGTTGGGTTAACCTGTTGCAGGTCCAAAAGCGCTTCCATGGGTGTGCCGAGGGCACGAAATTCGGCGGCGTAGACGGGCTGCATGACCATCAGGGTCGGCCCTGTGTCAAAATGGTGTCCTTCACGCTCGATCCAATCAACGCGTCCGCCAGGATGGGGATTCTTTTCGATCACATTAACGTGCATACCACGCGATGCCAGGTGGATTGCCGCACACAAACCACCAATCCCGGCGCCAATAACTGCCACGGACCTCGATTTCATCATTCCTCGCAGTGATCGCTTAATGTGAACGGTTCTGGGGGTAAATATTTCGCCCTGGGGAAGTTCAAAAAGGACCTGATGACGCTCCACGCCATCCATAGAGCTGCACTCAGGTGTTTTCGTTCGGGGTACTCAGGTCGCAGGCAATATTGATCCTGTTCAATTGCTCTCAGCATCCATTCGAAGCGGGCAAGGTAGCTGAAGCCTGCCAGGCGACAGCGGAAATTCTTCACACGCGATATATATTTCCTACCTTCATCAAAATATTCGTGCGCCAGCTGAACTCGCTCGAACACCCACTTTCGGATGTTCTGCTCACCAAAATGATCTAATGATATCCTTCCGTTCTCCAGGACCTCTGCTGGGATATTAATATAACCCAGCTCGATATCACCCAGCATATCCCTGAGCATGTGCGTCACGTGCGCTCCGGACACTGCATGGTACCTTACTCCACTTTGTGGTGGCGGATCGTCATGACCGATGAAATAAAACATGTATTCCGTGACCGCCTTGGAAAGCCACAAGGTATATTGAGATAACTCAGCCTGGGTGATCAGGCGACCACACCGCTCTACATCGAATTCCATCACATTCATCATATTATAGAGATAGGCTTGCAGTCCGCTGTCTTTTTCTGTATCATTTTTAACCAGGTCCACAAGCATCTGTTCTTCTGGACAGACTATGGTGGGAGATTCACCGTTATAACCTGCCTCTAAAAGTGCACATTGGCGATTTAAAATCGCCCGCTTTTCCTCTGCGGTGCTTGCGCTCGTATCAAGCTGATCATCCACCCAGCGGAAGTAGGCGTAAGCCCTGAATGCATCCTGCCCACGGTCACGATCCATCAGGAAGCGGATTATATAATAGGTCTGTTTACTGCCAGCCTTCGTGATCCGGGCAGGCAAATCTGATTTTCCCCCTTGCTTGGATGGGCTATCGGGAAACAAGGATATCAACATGGTGAGTACAGCTTTTCTGGTTTCGAGGCACAAGTATACTCTCATTATTATTGCAGAATATTAAAATATCTTCCCCAGAAAATCTGATGTTTATTGTAGCTCTGGCAGCGTATGAGATATCTATCTGGGGACTAGTAAATCTCTGACCTGCAAATCACCAGGCAAAGCCTTCCCAATAGACCTGATATCCGGTTGATCCAGCGGTTGGATAATAACAATAAAAACATAAATACCTGGAATATCTATTTACTCTTACTGAGCCGTGCAAGCGAGTTTAATCCAATTAGATGGGTGAATACAAAACGATTATCGCTCCTCAATAATTTGCTGTAGCCATAATTCAAGGTTGATCCATCGCCATGCCAAGGCCGTCAGGTCGAGCTGTCCTCTCATAAATGAGTGATACGCGGAGTGAATTTCGGGTATGTTGAAGTAACCACGGGATTGAAACGATGGTGAATTCAGAATGCTCTCGGCCCAATCGCCGAGTTCATTGACCATCCATACTCGTTCGGGTGTGACAAACCCCATTTTATCGGTCCGAGTCCGGATCCCTTCTGGTATCTTATCTTTGAGCGCCTCACGCATAATTACCTTGGTGGTTCCATGCCTTATTTTCTGTGTGGATGGGAGCGTAAATAGGAATTCTACCAGGCGATAATCCAGAAACGGAACGCGGGCTTCAACGGAGTGAGCCATCGAGTTGCGATCTTCGTAGTGCAATAATTTTGGAATGCTCAGCTGCTTGAGATTAGCCGATAGGATGCCATTGAATGGATCAGCATGAGCATCCAGTTCTTCAAATGAACGATCACTAAATTGACGTGCAAAATCAGGATGAATTCCCAGGGTTTGAAATCCCAGGGAACCACCACGCTTAATGTGGCGCGCAGTTCGCAGTATAGAACCAGGAGCAAAAGGCCGGAACGTGCGGGCAAGCATTGATAGCCATGAACCGCCATAAATCTTCTTATAAGCCGCCCATTCATGCCATAGGCCGGAAAAATTAAGTCTTTTTGCCAGGCTGCCCCACAGGTAGTCATAATAAACATGGTAGCCACCGGCGATCTCATCACCACCCTGGCCATCCAAAGAAACTTTAATTCCCCGTTCGGCAAAACGCCTCATGACGCACCATTGAGCATAAATACTCAGCGAACCAAATGGTTCATCCTGGTGCCAGATCAGTCGTCCCAGGTCTTCCAGCAGACCAGCCGGGTTGGGAAATACGTAATTAGGTTCTGCGCTGGTAGCGGCAATGACCTGCTCAATATATTTTCTTTCGTCAAAGCGCAGATCATCAAAGCAGGAAGAAAAAGTTTTCTGTCGCTCGCCGATCCATGCGCTGTCAATCGCATGGTCCTGAAATAGCAATTTATTGGCAGTGCAGACGATTGCTGATGAGTCCAACCCCCCGCTCAAGCAGGAACCGATTGGAACATCACTCCGAAGATGGACCCGGACAGCATCTTCGAACAGTGAATAGAACTTTCCTGCGCTCGACTTATCTTCAACATGCTCCGCTGACCTGAGATCGGGGAGATCCCAGTATCGGTGGGTGATAAGCCTGTCTCCTGAGACAACGAGATATTGAGCGGGAGTAAGCTGACAAATCCCTTTAAAGAATGTCTCTTCCGTATGATCAATCAGGTTCGCACTCAGGTAATCATAAATGATGGCATCGTTGGTGAGGCGTTGAATATT
>JBGOYO010000272.1:0-4730 GCA_041479715.1 Anaerolineae bacterium | reverse complement strand
TTCAGTTTGAATCATTTGAGATCGCTTTTATACTTTTAGGATGGGATATTTGATTATGGATTCTAACCTATTGATAGCGAGTATTCTCCAGATTATCTGTGGTTTCTTCGACGGGTCGCGGGTTGAAGGCGGGAGTTTTCTCGGGTGGTGACGTTGGAGGCGGCTCGGTGGGCTCAGGTTCAGGTTGTCGGAGCGCAAAAATAATGATGATATCCAGGATGGCAAACCCTCCCAGGAAAGCCTCGGCAGCATATCCTCCTCGCGTGCCTGCAATAAATACAGCTGAGGCATCCATCAGAGCATGGTAAAAGATAGCCAGGCCAAGCCATCCGAGCCGCTGCCGACCCAACCGGCGAGTAAACACCTGTAAGACGATCACAGAGGCTGCAATGTGGAAGGGGATGGTGAAAGCGCGCTCAACCGCTCCAAACAAAGTAGCATACCACGGGGCATTCCAATAAGATTGGATCTGTTGACGGGCAGTGGCCAGCTGGTCTAACGTGAGATTGAGCTTGCTCATATCAATATTCCGATATGCCATCAAATTAGTAAATGCCAGCATGACGAGTATCCCCAGTAATACAGCTTCAATTCCACCATGCCCTGCACCCGCAAGCACTGCACCTCGCCATGTGCGGTTATCTTTGATCCACCAACGAAACATGCCGTAACGTGAACATTCTTCAAAAACACCGGCGCTCAATCCCAGTAAGATCGCTGCAATGAACAGGGGTGATATGTCTGGGAGGGCTGATTGAACTCTCTCAATGGCAGGATTCAGAATATAAATATTAAATGGGATATGAAATACCTGTGAAATAACGAATGTGGCAGCACCGATTAACCATAACCTCCAACCCAGGTGAAATTTTTCAGTCAGGTAGATACCTAAAAGGATTGGCATCGCAATCATCAGGAGCCAATTGAGAAAATGAGTTATGGTCAATAAATCCATGGCTGAAAAAATTATACTTCACATTGTTTTAAAGAGTATTGCTTTACGACATATCTCATTTATATGATTAATTCTTCGCTAACATTAACCAGATGAATTAACCTGGTTCTATTGGTATAATTTTTAACGTGGATTCATGTGGGTTGGTTTAGTAATAAAAATCGATGAACTCCATACGGGAGGCAATGGTTAATGGAAAAGAATGAGTACCTGGAATTATTCCGCCAGATGATCTTAATACGACTGGTCGAAGAACAAGCTTCAATTCTGTATCAACAAGGGAAGATTGGCGGATTTTTGCACCTATATATCGGCCAGGAGGCGGTGAGCACGGGGATCATTTCTGTTCGGCAACCCGAGGACCGGGTGATCACTGCCTACCGCGACCACGGTGTGGCAATCAATTGCGGTATCCCGATCAAAGTGGTGCTGGCTGAACTTTTGGGAAAGGTGACCGGTGCATCGGAAGGTAGGGGAGGCTCAATGCACATGGCGGATGTGAAGCAGAACTTCTGGGGTGGGCACGCCATCGTGGGGGCACATCTGCCGCTGGCAGCCGGGATGGCATTGGGTGACCGCTATAAAGGTAGAGATGCGGTGACCATCTGTATGTTCGGGGATGGAGCAACCAATATCGGTTATTTCCACGAAGCACTCAACTTATCCAAGGTGTGGAATTTATCGGTATTGTGGGTATGTGAAAATAACCTTTATGGGATGGGCACGGCAGTTGATCGTGCATCGGCAGTTTCTGAGATTCGCCAAAAAGCCGAAGGATATATGATCCCCAACGGTCGGGTGGATGGCATGGATATCATGAAGGTCCGTGAAGCCGCTCAAAAAGCCATTGAACAAGTTCGAGCAAATAAGACTCCATATTTTCTGGAAATTGAAACTTATCGTTTCCGCGGGCACTCGATGGGTGATCCTGAACGCTATCGCAGCTCTGAAGAAGTGAAGTGCTGGCAGAATGAGGAGGATCCGATCGGAATGTATCATAAATATCTGGTCGATAATAAAATTACCAGCCCGGATGAATTGGACGGATTGGGGAAAGATGCCGAGACTGAGGTGGAAGCTGCAGTGCAATTTGCTGAAAGCAGCCCTGAACCTGCAGCTGAAGATTTATTCAAATATTTATACATGCAGCCGGAATAGGACGAGGGACACATGGCTAGAATCACTATGCGCGAAGCGATATCACAAGCCCTTTGGGAAGAAATGGAACGCGACCCGGATGTGTTCATCATGGGAGAAGAAGTGGGTGTATGGGGAGGCAGTTATGCTGTCACCAAGGGTTTTTATGACCACTTTGGAGGCGAACGGGTGAGGGATACTCCCATCTCAGAGGCGACGATCATTGGGGCAGCGATTGGGGCAGCGCTGACAGGGTTGAGGCCGGTTGCCGAGATCATGACGATCAACTTCGCATTTTCGGCATTTGAGCATATCGTTAACCAGGCGGCCAAACTACATTACATGTTCGCCGGTCAAATGGTGGTACCGCTGGTGATCCGCACGGTCAGCGGGGGTGGCCGCCAGCTGGCAGCCACGCACTCCCAGACGCCGGATGTGATTTTCGCACACTTCCCGGGGTTGAAAGTGGTAGCGCCGGGCACTCCCGAAGATGCAAAAGGATTGTTGAAATCAGCCATACGCAGCGATGACCCGGTGCTATTCATTGAGTCGGCTACGCTGTACCAATTAAGGGGTGAGGTGGCTGAAGGTGAAAACCTGATCCCGATCGGAAAATCCAAAATCCAACGACCGGGCACGGACGTCACGATCATCACCTACAGTAAAATGCTTGAGACCTCGATGAAAGCGGCAGACCAGCTGGCACAAGAGGGGATCGAGGCGGAAGTGGTTGACCTGCGTACGCTGAGACCGCTCGATATGGGACCTGTTTTGGAATCTTTCAAAAAGACCAACCGGGCAGTAATTGTAGAAGAAGGCTGGCGTTCGTACGGTGTCGGAGCGGAAGTGGCAACACGGATCTATGAGGAAGCCTTTGATTACGTGGATGCGCCCATCCAACGAGTGGCACAAAAGGAAGTACCTCTACCGTATAACCGGACCTTGGAGCAGTTAGCACTACCGCAAATAGAAGATATTCTCAAATCGGTCAGGGAGGTGCTCTAATGGCGGAGATCGTCGGCATGCCGAAACTTGGATTTGACATGGCTGAGGGCACCCTGGTCCGTTGGGTGATTCACGAAGGAGAACAGGTGACGAAAGGAGCGGTGCTGGCTGAAATTGAAACTGATAAAGCTACGGTGGAAGTGCAATCGGAGTATAGCGGGGTGCTGTTGCGCCAGATCGTCCCACAGGGGACGGTGGTTCCGATCAATGATCCTATCGCCGTTATCGGTGAAGCCGGTGAGAGCGTGGACGTCGATGCGCTACTCAGTAAACCAGTGGGTGGTGAAAAACCTGCCGTAGCTAAAAAGCCGACACAAGAAGCTGTTCCGGTGCAGACTGAGCAGGCAACTGTGCCAGTGGCTGTCATAGAGTCACAGCTAATCGTCGCAAGCGAGGTACATGCCTCCCCGTTGGCACGCTCGATGGCTATAGAATTGGGGATTGACCTGCGCATGGTGCAAGGAAGCGGGCCTGGCGGTCGGATCACTAAAAAGGATATCGAGGAGTTTCGGGCGAAAGCACCTGTGCAAACGATGGTAAGACCGCCCAGTGCGGTACCTATGGCAGCACCAATTCAATCACAAAAACCCGGAGTTGAGTTCGTTCGAGAAACACGCAGCCTGCCACTGCCCAGGTTAAGAGTAGCCATTGGGAAGCGCATGACCGAATCGATGCAGCAGTCACCGCATTTTTATGTGACCCACGAGTATGACGTCGATGCATTGATCGACCGGCGAAAAGAGATCAATGCGCTCTTGGGAGAGGCTGACAAGCTATCGCTGAATGATTTTATCGTCAGGGCGGTGGGGATGACGTTATTGGAATTTCCGAATCTAAATGCGTCACTCGACCTGAAAAATAACATTGTGATCTATCATGGAGAGATCAACGTGGGTGTTGCAGTAGCAGTGGAGAATGGCTTGCTGACGGTGGTAAACCGGAATACGGACCAAAAAACCGTGCACCAGATTTCGTCCGAGTTGAAGGGAATGGTGAACCGAGCAAGAGAGGGAAAGGTGCGGTCTGAGGATATTGAGGGCTCCACTTTCACCATCAGCAATATGGGGATGTACGATGTGGACCAGTTTACAGCGATCATCAACCCACCGGAGGCGGCTATATTAGCAGTGGGATCGGCAAAGCAGATCCCGGTGGTAATAAATGGAGAGATGAAGATAGGCACAAGGATGAAAGCGACCCTGTCGATAGATCACCGAGTGAGCGATGGGGTTGAAGGTGCCCGGTTTCTACAGGCACTGGCAAAATATATCGAAGAGCCCTTAAGGCTGTTGATCTAGATTTTGACAGAGATATTATAGGTATTTAGCACAATGAAAAACTTCGAGTATGACTTTGGGTATATTCAAGCGTGTTTGGAAGAGATGGAGAGCTATTTGCTCGCTGACGAGGTGTTTTGGCCGGTCAGTGCAACTCCCCCGGAGGGTGCCCCTGATTTCCCGCGCTTGACGTTGGGTTCACTGCTCGTGGCAGAGTACAGGTTGAAAGCTTACCCCGAGGCTCAAGCTCAAGCTGTACAGGTGGAGCGGGTATTGGCGGACATAGAGCATATCCGTTCGAAGTGGAGGGTGATGTGGGAGAAGAAAGCCGGGCGGAGTTATTCCGTCAGGCTGCG
>JBGOYO010000271.1:0-4733 GCA_041479715.1 Anaerolineae bacterium | reverse complement strand
GAGATATTAACCTCACTCGGGTGCCGTGTGCGCCAGAATGTCGGGAGAACAGGTGTGGTTGGGGAAATTGGTCAGGGTGCACCTATTGTAGCGATCCGCGCAGATATGGACGCCCTCCCCATGCAAGAGGAAAACCTGGTCGATTACGCCTCTTCAAACCCGGGAGTCATGCATGCCTGTGGTCACGATGCACATGTGGCAATCCTCTTGGGAGTGGCTGGACTGCTGGCGAAGGAAGAAAACCTACCAGGCACGGTACGATTTCTTTTCCAACCTGCTGAAGAAGTGGGCGATGATGAGGGTTTGAGTGGTGCTCCCCGTATGATCCAGGATGGTGCCATGGACGGTGGGGTGAGTATGGCGCTCGCTCTGCATGTTTCTGCTCATGTGCCGGTTGGCCAGATCCAGATCGGTGCTGGCCCGTCATCGGGAGGTGTCGATACATTCCGCGGCACCGTTCTCGGTAGAGGTGGTCACGGTGCCAGGCCCCATGAGACTGTCGATCCGATCTATCTATCTGCGCACGTCCTGTTGGCGTTGCATGGCATCGTATCGCGTAGGCTGAACCCGTTTGATCCTGCGGTTGTAACCATTGGTGCCATCCATGCCGGCAGCGTAGAAAATATTATCCCCAACCAGGTCGATATGATTGGTACTCTGCGCTACACCCGTGTAGAGGTGCAGAAACAGATCCACGCAGAAATAAAAAAGGCTTTTGATGTAGCAAGAGCATTGGGAGGAGACTATTCGCTAAAGTTTGAGCTTGGCACACCTCCGATGATCAACGATAAGAAAGTCGCCATGCTGATCAAGCAAACTGCCATCGACTTGATCGGCGCTGAAAATGTCAAGCCACCAACGGATGGTCTGGGGGCAGAAGATTTCGGATGTTTTTCAGAGCTTGCTCCAGGGGCAATGTTCTACCTTGGCAGTATGGTCGAAGGAGATGAACGCGAGCACCATAATTCCAGGTTTGATGTCAATGACCGCTGCCTGCCTTATGGTGCAGCTATCCTGGCAGAAACTTCAATAAGGTTCATGCGAAAAGGTGGATTCTAAGCTGAAGTAAATGGGCAATTCAATATACGTCCAACCGAGCATCCAGGTCCTTACGCCTGAGGCAGTTGTGCGCATCCATGAAGCTTCACTTCAGATTTTGGTTGAGGTTGGCATCCGGGTTGATTCAGCCCGAGCTCTGCAGGTTTTGAAGACAGCTCCGGGAGTCACATTTCAGGATCAGCAACATATCACCATTCAACCGGAAACCGTGGAGTGGGCGATACAGCAAGCGCCTGCGACGATTGATATCTACAATCGCAAAGGAGAACCAGTCATACACCTGGGGGATGACCGCACACGATTTGGAATTGGGGTCACCAACCTTTTTTATCAAGACCCGGCAAGCGGCGATATCCTGCCTTTCAGTCGCAAGCACATGCGACAATCCGTTGGATTGGGCAATCAACTCCCTTCCTATGACGTCATTTCGACCATCGGTATATTGCGGGACGTTGAAATTGATGAAGCTGATCTTTTAGGTTTATTGGAGATGGTGGCGAATACCTTCAAGCCGCTGGTAATTTTGATTAGCGATGATAAACAATTCCTTCCTGGTTTGGTTTTACTTGAGCACCTCGTTGGAGACCTGGCAGCAAAACCGTTTATTATTCCCTATTTCAATCCGGTAACTCCGCTTATCTTGAACCAGGCGACTGCGGATAACATGCTGACCTCCATCGAGAAAGGTCTGCCGATCATTTTCTCCAATTATGGCATGTCCGGGGTATCCACACCGATCACTTCCGCCGGCACTCTTGCGCTTCTGAACGCAGAGTTATTGGCAGGATTGGTGTTCAGTCAGCTGGTAAAACCCGGTGCCTCGGTTATCCTGGGCAGCCTGCCGGCGTTCTTTGACATGAAAACGATGGTGGATTTTTTCGACCCTCAGACCATGCTGCTCAACCTGGCATGCGCCGAGATGATGGCTCACTACCATATCCCGCATGCCGGAACATCCGGTAGTGCGAATGGTTGGGGAGCTGATATGATCGCCAGTGAAGCCTTATGCATCAACCAGCTGACCAGCTGCCTGGGGAAGGTTGGCCTGGCACCATTTGTAGGAGGTACGCTCGGGTCAAAGGTTTTTTCACCTGAGGTGGTTGTTTACACGAATGAGTTGATCGAACAAGCGCGACAGTTTCATAAGGGTTTTACGATTAATGAAGAGACTATAGCTCTGGACGATCTGAAAATATTCGGTTCAGGGGGTAATTTTATATCTTCACACCGCACAATGAAACTATTCCGCGAGGCTTATCATTCCAGCTCCATTTTCCCACGGCTAAGCTTTGAAAAATGGCAGAAAATGGGGCAACCCGAGGCGAGTAAATTCCTGCGTGAGCGCACGTTGGATTTATTCAGTAATTCCAAATATCCTGAAGACCAGCGGGAGCTGCTCGAAAAAGGGGAGTATTTAATATCACTCAACAAGCTGAGTCGCCGCTAGGCTGTCATTACTCTATTCTACGGTGACTGATTTAGCGAGGTTACGCGGCTGGTCTATATCCAGGCCGCGCTTGGCGGCGATGTGATAGGCAAGTAGCTGCAATGGGATCACGGTGACCACCGGACTTAGCAACCAGGGTGTATTGGGCACCCATAATACATCGTCTACCAGTGGTGGCACCAGCTCATCACCGTCAGTGGCAACTGCAATGACTTTCCCTCCACGCGCCTTGGCTTGTTCTATCTGGCTGATCATCTTTTCATACCATGGGTCACGCGGCGCGATGACTACCACAGGCATTTCCCGATCAATGAGGGCGATGGGACCATGTTTCATCTCACCCGCCGGATAGCCCTCGGCATGAATATACGAAATTTCCTTGAGTTTTAATGCGCCTTCATAGGCTATCGGCATATTGATTCCACGACCGAGATAAAGGCAGCTCCTCGTCTCCTTTAGCTTTTCGGCTATCTGCTCCACATCCCCCTGCCGGTCAAGGCATCTCCCCACTAAATCAGGGATCGCCAGTAGATCGGCCACCAACTGCTGTCGTCTTTTCTCGTCTATGGATCCACGCAGATCTGCAAGAAGGATGGCCAACATATACAAATCGACGATCGGTGCAGTAAAAGCTTTGGTCGATGCGACCCCAATCTCAGGACCCACCTGCATCGATATATAACCATCGGCTATGCGCATTGCCTGCGTCCCAATCGCATTGACGATCGACCACACCACCGCTCCCTTTTTACGTCCCTCCTCCATGGCGGCGAGGGTATCAGCTGTCTCACCCGACTGGCTGATCGCCAGAACAACCGTATCGTCATCCACTATCGGATCCCCATAGCGGAATTCGGAGGCAATTTCCATCTGAGTAGGGATATGTGTTATCCGTTCGAGCAGAATCCTGCCGATCATCCCGGCATGGCTGGCAGTTCCACATGCCGTGATGATGATCTTTTGGATTTTACGCGCCTTTTCTGGGGTCAGGTTTAACTCAGGCAGTCGCACCTGCCCGCACTCGAAATCGATACGACCCGCCAGCGTATCCGTCAGCGACCGCACCTGCTCATTAATTTCTTTAAACATGAAGTGGCGATATTCACCTTTTTCGGCTGAAATCGGATCCCAGGCGACCACCTGTTCCTTGTATTCCACCGGTTTGCCTTCCAACGTTTGGATGCTTAAGCCTTCGGCGGTTACGACTGCCACCTGGCGCGATTCCAAAAATACCACCCGCCGTGTATGTTCCAGAATCGCCGGTAAATCTGAAGCGATGAACATTTCATGATTTCCAATCCCAATGACCACCCCTCCGGCATTACCAATCCGGGCAGCAACGATTTTATCTGGCTCGAGTGATGACATCAGAACAATTCCGTGAGCCCCTTTCAGCTGGCGCATGGATTTTTGCGCAGCTTCCACCAGGCTGATGCCTGTCGATGCATAAAGCTCGACCAGTTGTACAATCACTTCGGTATCTGTGTCGGAATTGAATATAACGCCTTCCGCTGAAAGCTCATTGCGCAGCTCCAGGTAGTTCTCCACAATGCCATTATGGACCACTACCACATTCCCGCTCATGCTGACGTGCGGGTGGGCATTGCGCGCACTCGGCTCTCCATGTGTCGCCCAGCGTGTATGCCCGATACCTATGTGACCAGCCACAGGGATTTCCGATACCAGCTCGATAAGTTTATTTAATTTACCCACATCCCGGCGAACTTCAATACGATTATTTTGGATGACCGCCAGTCCGGCTGAATCATAACCCCGATATTCAAGCCGTTTCAATCCATTCAATATAATGGGTGTGGCATTCTGAGGTCCAATATAACCAACGATTCCGCACATAGTAACTCCCTTGAAAACTCAAGATACAACTTGAATTAAACCCAACCTTGCGCTTTGATTGTGACTAGCTTGCAGCCTGCCTTTGAGCTTCCACGATTTTTGCCCAGGTATCCTTTAAAGGCACAATGCGGTTGAAGAGTAAATGCCTCGGGGTTGATTCAAGATCGACCACAAAGTATCCTTCACGCTCGAATTGGTAGCGGTTTCCGGGAACAGCCGATATTAGGCTTGCCTCAGCTTTACAATTCTCGATCAAGTGGAGCGAGTCGGGGTTAACATAATCCAGGAATCCTTCTCCTTCGTCCAGATCATTCAAATCAGCTTTGGTGAACAGGCGATCGTACAGCCTGACTTCGATATCGATGGCACCTTC
>JBGOYO010000270.1:0-4739 GCA_041479715.1 Anaerolineae bacterium | reverse complement strand
AAGTCCCACCGATGTGTGAACCGCTCGGACCACTTAATAAGCTGATATTTTCCCCTGGATTGCTCGTCGGGCATATGCTATCTAGTTGTGATCGTATATCAGTTGGCGGTAAAAGCCCCCTGACTGGAGGAGTAAAAGAAGCCAATGCTGGGGGTACAACTGGTCTGCATCTTATGTTTTTAGGTATCAAGGCACTTATCATAGAGGATAAACCACTCAACGACGAGTGGAGTGTGCTTTTGATCAATCAGTCTGGGATTTCATTCGAACCCGCCTCGGATTTGAAAGGATGTGGGGTATACGAGAGCGGACAAAAGCTAGTTGAACGCTATGGCAGTAAAATCGCTGTGGCTGTCATTGGGCAAGGCGGTGAAATGCAGCTAGCTTCAGCCGGGATAGAAAATTTTGATAAGGAAAATCTCCCCTCCCGGATCGCCGCCCGAGGTGGTTTGGGCGCTTTGATGGGATCGAAAAAGATTAAAGCGATTGTGATTGACGCTAAAGACGGGCAAAAACCACCCATAACCCATCCAGATGACTTTAAACAGGCTCAAAAGGTATATACCAAGGATCTGATGGAACACCCCCAGACGGCAGTTTACCGGGATTATGGAACAGCCGCGATGGCGCGGATGAGCGACGGCTTTGGAGGCTTACCCACCCGAAATTTTTCCATTGGGCAGTTTGAAGCGGTTGAGACGATCAGCGGAGAATATATGCGCGATGTGATCTTACAGCGCGATGGCGAGGGAAATCCGACCCATGCCTGTATGCCGGGATGTACGATCCGCTGCTCTAATAACTATGCGAGTGCCGATGGAAAATCGATAGTATCTCCATTGGAGTATGAGACTATCGGTTTAATGGGCTCAAACCTTGGAATCAGCGACCTGGACCAAGTTGCTAAATTGAACTGGATGGTCAATGATCTGGGGCTGGATTCAATCGAGATCGGGGCTGCGCTAGGTGTGGCGGCGAAAGCTGGACTGATGAAGTTTGGAGATTTTGAACGCGCAGTCCAGCTAATAGAGGAGATCAAACAGAATACACCTTTTGGTAGGCTATTGGGCAGCGGTGCTACCATAACGGGTAAGGTGTTGGGGGTTGAGCAGGTGCCAGCGGTAAAGGGGCAAGCCATGTCAGCGTATGAGCCCAGGGCAATTAAGGGAACCGGCGTAACTTATGCCACTTCACCGCAAGGAGCTGACCATACCGCTGGGTTGACCATACGGGCGAAAGTCAACCACCTCGACCCTAATGGACAGGCTGCACTTTCCCGCACCTTCCAAATCAATATGGCTGGTTATGATACACTAGGAGCGTGTATCTTCGCAGGGTCTGGCTTCGGTGCCGCACCAGACACGATCCGTGATTTATTGAATTCTCGTTATGGTTGGACAGTCGGTTCAGATATTTTGCAAGTTCTTGGAAAAGAAACCTTGAAACTGGAACGAGAATTCAATTTGCGCGCTGGATTTACGAAAGCGGATGACCGCTTGCCAGAATGGATGACACGCGAACCATTACCCCCGCATAACGCGAAATTTGACGTTACTGAAGATGATTTAGATGGGGTGTTCAACTGGTGATACTATTTTGGATAACTTAAAAGCGATGGACATCCGCCGGGCTTTATCCAGGCGGATGTTTTTATCTGGAATTTGATGACTATTATCGATTATTTCGATATCTGATAGCGACAAAGGATAGTAGAAGTTTTATAATATGTGCGAGGGAAAATAGATATGTCTGATCAAGAATTACATTCTCGACTTACCCAAATAAAACAGGAAATCAATTACCATAATTATCGCTATCATGTCATGGATGCACCAGTGATCAGTGATTATGAGTATGATAAATTGGTCAATGAATTAAAAGAAATTGAATCTACACACCCTCAGTGGATCACTCTCGATTCACCCAGCCAAAGAGCCGGAGCTGCTCCTCTAGATAAATTTGTTAAAGTACGGCATCCAGCCCCAATCCTTAGCCTGGCTAATGCTTTTGATGAAGCAGGCGTCCAAGCCTGGTTTGAGCGCGTAAGCAGGCTGGATGGGCGGGTAAAATCGACGGGATTTGTTGTCGAGCCGAAGATTGACGGATTGACAGTCGTCCTTCATTACCATGATGGGATATTTGTGCAAGGTGCGACGCGTGGCGATGGAGTGATTGGTGAAGATATTACAGCTAATCTAAAAACCGTGCGTGCTTTGCCTCTGAAGATACCGGTCGAATCCAAAGGGCCCAAACCGCCGTCTGAAATCGTGGTTCGTGGTGAAGCTTTCATCAATATCAAGGATTTTGAGAAGTTTAACAAACGCCTGGAAGAGGCGGGTGAAACTACATATCAAAACCCTCGCAACACGGCTGCAGGTTCTCTTCGCCAGCTTGATCCTGGGTTGACGGCTACGCGTCCGTTGACAATTCTATGTTATGCAATTGTCTTTGCCAGTAGCAGAACTCCCACAACTCAATCAGACCGCTTGGAGTATTTGCACTCGCTTGGGTTTCCTGTCCCCGAAGCACAATTTTGCCCCACAATAAATGATACAATTAATGCGTATAACCAAATATCAGAAAGGCGTGATCAATTGGCATATGAAGCCGATGGGGCAGTGATCAAGGTCAATGATCTTGTACTGGCAGAAGAGCTGGGTGTTGTAGGTAAGGACCCAAGAGGGGCGATTGCTTATAAATTCCCGGCGCGTGAGGTGACTACCAAATTGCTGGAGATAGGAGTGAACGTGGGTCGTACCGGTGTGCTAACCCCTTACGCCATCCTGGAAGCTGTAGAAGTAGGCGGTGTGATCGTCAGGCAGGCAACTCTGCATAATTTTGATTATATCAGGGACAAAGATATCCGCATCGGCGATCGTGTGATGCTCAAACGCGCAGGTGATGTCATCCCATACGTGATTGGCCCCATCGCTGATCTGAGGACTGGTACTGAGAATACATATAAGCCCCCGAAGAGTTGCCCTGCTTGTGGTCAGCCAGTAGAGCATCTGGAAGGTGAAGTTGCCTGGTACTGCGTGAATACAGCTTGCCCGGCACAGCTGATTCGCAACCTAGAGCATTTTGCATCCCGTGGAGCGATGGATATCGTTGGTCTGGGCATTAAAATCGTCGAGCAGCTGGTGACTGCTGACCTGGTAAGGGATGTTGCGGATATTTATACATTAACCAGGAAACAGCTGCTAACATTGGAGGGTTTTGCGGATAAAAAAGCCGATAATATACTTAGCTCAATTGAGGATTCAAAAATCCGCCCGTTAAACCGTTTGATCAATGCTCTGGGTATTCACGGAGTCGGTGAAGTGATGGCGGTCGAATTGGCAGGTCATTTTGAAGACTTGGAAAAGCTCTCACATGCGACGGTCAGCGATTTGGAAGAAATAGAGGGAGTTGGGCCAAACATCGCAATGGGAATTGTGGATTGGTTTAAAAGAGAGACCAATGTGAAGGTATTGCATAAGCTTCATCAAGCTGGTGTATGGCCAATCGAAAAGCCGGTAACCCGTCAGTTGACCGAAAAAATGAGATTGTATGCGCTCACATTTGTGATCACAGGTACCTTACCCGGTGTCACCCGGGATGAGCTGAAAGGCCTAATCCAGGAAAATGGCGGAAAAGTAACTGATTCTGTGAGCAAGAACACGAGCTATTTGCTGTTGGGTGAAGAGCCAGGATCCAAGCTGGATAAAGCCCGAAAACTCGGAGTGCCAACTATCGGCATGGATGGATTGAATAAGCTGCTCGGTAAGTGATCAAGCTGTATTGAATTCTATTCTAATCTAAACCTTTATACATAAACAACATGTGCATGTATGTATCAAATCGTAATCAAACCCGGACGTGAGAAATCGTTGCTGCGCCGTCATCCATGGATATTTTCCGGAGCGATATCTGCTGTCCATGGAGCTCCAGGGATAGGAGAAACAATCGAGGTAATTTCATCCTCTGGAGAATTTCTAGCAAGGGCAGCATACAATGCGAATTCGAACATTACCGGGCGCGTATGGACGTGGGACCCGATCGAAGAGGTAAGTCCCGAGTTGTTCGAACGAAGGATTCAGCGAGCTATTGATATAAGGCGCCAATTGGGTGGGTTGATACATTCCAATGCCATGCGATTGATCCATGCAGAATCGGATGGGATTCCAGGTTTGATCCTTGATCAATACGACGAGGTATGTGTAGTTCAATTTCTCACTGCCGGGGTCGAATATTGGCGCGAGAGCCTACTGGAGATTATAAAGAGAATCACCAAAGCAAAAACAGTTTATGAACGGTCCGACGTCGATGTACGGCAGTTGGAAGGGTTAACGCTAAAAAAGGGTCTAATCGACGGGCAAGAGGTAAATAATCCAATTACGATCGATGAGAATGGTGTCAAGGTACTGGTCGATATTGTTGATGGACATAAAACCGGATATTACCTGGATCAAAGGGATAATCGGTTTTTGAGCAGGTCAATCTCAAGCGGAAAAAAGGTGCTGGATTTCTTCTCATATACCGGCGGATTTGCGATTAACTCTTTATTAGGTGATGCTTTGACTGTCTGCCTAGTCGATTCTTCGGGTGCAGCCTTGGATGCTGCACGAAAGAACGTAGAACTGAACAATCTTAGCCTGGAGAATGTTACTTTTGTCGACCAGGACGTATTCAATTACCTGCGGATCCAACGTGACAGAGCAGAATATTATGACCTGATCATCCTGGATCCGCCAAAATTT
>JBGOYO010000269.1:0-4755 GCA_041479715.1 Anaerolineae bacterium | reverse complement strand
TACTCACCTCATTCAACACATCGCTCAACCGTCGCATTTAATTACCACCCTTCTATCAACTTCATACATCACCTATGTCCAAATATAGGCGATAAATTTTATCTTATTAGTCATTATATCACTTTTTTATCTGTGGATTTCTAAAATTTAATCTTGAAATATTGCATATATTAATGTAAAATTAATCTAAGCTCCTGCCGTATGCAATAAAACCGCATCTCGAATTCAACTGAATCATTGAGGATTTGACATGGTACACATAGCGACGCGACGCGTGGCACTTGTCACATTCTGGGTCTTCCTCGCTGCAATTTTTCTAGGAATCGGTTACCATACCTTCCCAGTTCTAGCATCTCGCATCAACCAACCCTCCGCCTGCGTCCCGGGCCCACATGAAGGGGTAATCGCTGTCGACCAGACCTGGTGCGCAGCTGATAATCCGCACATCTTAATCAATGATGTGGGCGTTGCTGCTGGGGTCACGCTCACCATCGAGCCAGGGGTGATCGTGAAGGGAGATATATATTCCGGCATGACCGTCCTCGGGCGGCTGGAGGCGGTCGGCACATTCGACCAGCCCATCCTGTTCACTTCAGTAGATGATACTGGCGTGGAACAATGGCACGGGTTGGGTTTTTTGGATAGCTCAGCTTCCGGTCATTTACAATACGTCACCGTCCGCTACGGAGGAATGTATCATTCTGAAGTGTCTAGTTTTGCCGAGGTCGCTGCGCTTAACGTAGGCGCTGAAGGGCTGATCATAGAAGACAGCCAGATTCATTCAGCTAGCAGCGGTAATTCAGGCCATACCTATGGGATCACCGTCGTCGACAGCCAGTTCACATTGCTGCGCTCTACGGTAAGCAATTTGGGCGGCTATAGTGACGATTCTGGTATGAAGATCACCGGTGCGAACACCATTGCTACCCTGAGCGACAATACTTTTACCGGGATCGCATTAAAAGCGCTGATAGTAGGTGGTGGGGCAAACACCACCATCTCGCATAATGACTTCCATGGCAATGCACTGGCGATGGAAATTAGTACAGATCAGGTACTGGTTGAAAAGAACGAGATCTATAACAACGCATCCCTAAATTCCGGTGCCGGGGGTATTAATATCACTGGCGGCAGCCCCACCATCCGGGGGAATATTCTGCGCAATAACACCAGTGATAACGGTACGATCACAATTAGCGGCGGTGGCAGTCCGCTGCTGGAAAACAATGTGATCATCAATAACTCTGCTTATTATCGCTGTAGTGCCATTTTGATCCAATCCCCCGCCGATCCGGTATTCAAACACACCACCATAAACAATAACACCGGTGGAGACGGCAGTGCGATCTGTATGTACGGCGATGGGCAACACGGAGCCTTCTATAACACCATCTTGGCAAATTCAGCAGTCGGAGTGGAGACCAGCTTCGAATCTGGCAGCCTCGTCATGGACCATACCTTATGGGACAATGTGCCTACCCGTTTAATGCCAGGCGCAGGCAGTCTGATAGAATATTCCTCTTTCGCGGGTAAAGCTAATTTTGACCTGGACGGCTATCACCTGACCCGCAGCTCCAACGCACTCGGACTGGGGGCAGACGTGGGTGTCACCACCGATGTAGACGGTGAAGCCCGCCCGCTGCCGGCTGGATCCATGCCTGACCTGGGGGCGGATGAATTTCCTATTGGTCAAACCCCTTCTATTGAGGTTGATTTTTACAGCGGAGATGTAAAGCTGGAAATGACTTCGAGCGGTGGTGTGAAGATCGTCCAGGAATACTATCTATTCTGGAATTATGGCAGCGAGGATCAGAACCCTCCACCCCTCAATATCACCATCACCGATACACTACCGGTGGAGATGCAGTTTTCTACCCAGGAGTCGACCGGCGCAGGTCAGTTCGATTTCCACCGGGTAGACCAAACGCTCATTTGGGAATCACAGCAGCCTGCCGAAGTCAACCAGGCTGGTTATGTGCAGTTCGGGATTGCGTACTCCAATGTCGATCCTGGTCAAACCTTCGATAATACCGTCCACGTGACCGTTGGAACAACCGTAGTAGAACAGACGGTCACCGCCAAGATCCCCTTCTTTACTCCCAAGATTACCTTCCCCATCGACGGCGAGGGATGTTCAAGCCAGTTCCTCAATATGATGGTGAGTGGATATGCGCTGCCAGGCTCCCTGGTGAATTTATACGAAGATAATACCTTGAAAGCCATGGGTGCTGCCAACGAAGAGGACGGCCTCTTCACGATCACCTATAACTCGGAAAACGCTGGCATCAAAGATTACACTATGATCACGGTCCGCTCATGCAGCAACATCAACCCTTACGACTGCAGCAAGGCTAGTGAGCCACTAATCGTCACCAAGCAGACCAGCTTCTGGTGCCCGCGGCGCTCTTGGTGGGAAGGAGATTTTAAAACAGTTCATGGCGGGGAAAACAATAATCACGCCCGTTTTGGGTTCCGTAACAATGATGGCAAGCTGGCGACTGAAAATTGGCAATTCTTTGCCGGTTTGGGTTTGGAGAACAGTACCCTCACAATGAACCTGTGCGTTTGTCCCGGGGAGGCAGCTATTCCCGCGGAAACATGGGTGATCGCTAATGGTCAACGTTACGATCCCACCGGAGGCACACCCCAAATCCCCTCCTTCTCGATCCCCGCGGCCAGTGGGGCGATTGAGTTCCACGGCATGTGCGCCAGCGGGGAGCTGGTCAATCACGGATTGATTTTGGTTGACCCCGATGGCTATATCTTTGACGTTACCCAGGGCTTCGACCCCGCTGACCCAACCCTCCACACCCTGGCAGGAGTCACTGTGACCTTGATGGTTTCAGAGCCTGATTTAGGGGGTTGGGTGCAATGGCCTGCACACCTGTACGATAACCAGATCAACCCGTAAGTCACCGCTGACGACGGTTATTATGCCTTCTACACCCAGCCAGGCCGGTTTTATGTCCAGATAAGTGGGAAAACAGGTTTCCAGGATTGGCACAGCCCGGTGATCACGGTCACCAACCAGCTGGTGCATATGAATATTCCTCTCACACCAATTTCTTCCCAAAATATCCACCAGGTGAATCTGACCATAAGCGGTCCCGACACCCCGGTTTTATATATTAATAAGGGAGATACTGTGGAATGGCTGGCTGAGATGGTCGCCAACATCTCCCCCGAGTCGCGCCAAAAGTATACTGAAAACCCTGTCCTGCGATTGCTGAGCGCACTGGATCCCCTCAACAATATTCTGGGCTGGGATGGCGGCTTGCTGGCTCCCGGGCAGATTTACCAACGACAGTTCATCCAGGATGGCGAGTATCTCTATAGCGATGGACTCGGCCATACTGAACGAGTGGTGGTTGGGGGCAGGCAACTCTTTTTACCTCTTATCCGCCGGTAGACCCGCGAGATAGCAGGATTCGCTTCGTCCGTTTGTGGGATCACACACCCACCATGATCACCCATGGTGGGTGTTCTTGCTCAAAGCCTGCAGTGTCATCATTGACCCTCAAATCTGACAGCTGATCGCTGAATGCTGAATTCCTGCGGAGAGGGTGGGAATCCTCTCAGTAGCTTGTAAGTCCCCCAAAGCAGCGGAAGCTGCAGTTACTACCGGACTTAATAAATCTGGTGGTAGATCTGTCAAGGTGCAAGGGATCTGCGGCTGAGATCGCCCAGTTTATGCTGGCTGATCTCGCTTTTAATCGTCTATCCATCATTGTATATGGACCTCGGCGATTGTCTAGGTATTGTGGAACATCGGGAAGGCAATTTTGACTCCTGTCACTGTATGTCCCATATCTTCCCCCTGGTCATATAGTTCACTTCTACCACATGTCTGTTGATTCAGTAGTGTCCTTCGGTGTCAGTAAATAATCTATCCAGGATCGAAAACCGCCGCTCGTAAACATGGAAAACGCTCACCCACAACACGCACATGGCTCTCATGTATACCTCCTTTTCTGACTTTTATGGTCATCCACTTGAGTCAATCTTTCAAATCCTGACGACAATCCTCTCGAGAACAACATCATTGATGGTGGTAGCCTCCATATGAAATCCGGTTAAATCATATTGGTCAGAACAATTCTCCTTACAATCAGTAGCTCTACTAAAAATGAAGCCCTATACTTTTCCTCTTATGTGACGCAAAACCATAAAGGCAACCATAGCAACGGTAATGATCGCTGCGGCGACGATGATAACAACAATCTGTACACCATCCAACTGCATTTTTGTCTCACTCGAGGGAGTTGGGGCGGGGGTTGAGGTGAAAGGTTTAGGCGAGGCGGAAGGTATTACAGTTGGCGTCAGGCTGGGTTTTGGGAAGGGAGTCATTGAGGGAGGTATCACCAAGGTTGCAGCTTCCGTTTGATTTACACCAGCAGTGCCGGTGGCATATATTTGGGCGGTGATAGTGACATTAGCGGAGTAGATGGTGAGCGCATCTTCGACCATGCCGATGGTGAGGTCGCCTTCATTTGCCCATTCAGGATGCGCCTGTGCCAGTTCCCTCGCGATATCCAGCTGGTTCTGGACTTGAGGGATCATATCGGATAATGCAATTGGATCCCAAATAACTCCCGCCAATTCAATCGAAGCCAGACCGATGTAAGGGGCGGGGTGGTCGGGCATTAAATATTCAGCGATCATGTAAGCCGCTTGACACATTTCCCAATAACCATCATAAAAAATCGATGGGATATTGTAAGCCTTGATGGCTATATTATGGCACCTGCTCGCCAG
>JBGOYO010000268.1:0-4767 GCA_041479715.1 Anaerolineae bacterium | reverse complement strand
GTGTCAGGCAAAGCGATATTGGGGTTTGAAAGCTGATGGCTTTTTTTCCAGGGGTTATAGGCAGGTTGAATTTGACTCAGTTTTATTCTTAATAGTGGTTACACTTGGTTGGTGAACAATGAAAAGGACCATATGGCAGATCAAATTGTGATTAACGTAAACGGGAAGCCGCATAGCGTTCAGGCGCCTCCTGATACCCCTTTGTTGTATGTGCTGCGCAATGAGCTGGGGTTGCATGGTCCACAGTTCGGCTGCGGTTTGGAGCAATGCGGTACCTGCATGGTCATTATCGGTCGTGAAGCCAAACAGTCTTGCAAGATGACAGTCGCTGATGTCGGGCAGGCTCCCGTCATCACCCTGGAAGGTCTGATGGAAGGCGGTCAGCTTCACCCGGTCCAAGAGGCATTTATCCAGGAGCAGGCTGCCCAATGCGGCTACTGCACCAATGGTATGATCATCACCACCGCCGCCCTACTCACCAAGGTCCATCATCCTTCTGAGCGGGTCATCCGTGAAGCCTTGGATGGCAACTTGTGCCGCTGTGGGTCACATATCCGCATCCTGCGTGCTGTCCATCGCGCCTCCGAAATGATGTGGGGACCGGAGCCATAATGTCAGATCATACTGAACGGTCCACCCAAGATAATGCACCTCAGTCCGCTTCATCCGGTCGCAGGGAATCGTTTTGGGGGGAATTGACTGATGAGCTGGATGATTGGCTGCGCATCGAGCTGGATGGAACGGTCACAGCCTTCAGCGGCAAAGTTGAATTAGGCACCGGCACCCGCACTGCCCTCACCCAGATTGTTGCTGAAGAATTGGATCTTCCCTTTGAGCGTGTTCACCTGGTTATGGGCGATACCAGCCTTACTCCCGATGAAGGCTACACTGCCGGTAGCATGACGATTAATTCCAGCGGCGATGCCCTGCGCCAGGCTGCTGCTGAAGCCAGGCATGTCCTCCAGATGCTTGCCTCTGACCGGTTGGATGCTGACATATCCGATTTGGCTATCCATGACGGGGTGATTTCAGTGTCCCACGATCCTGAACGCTCAGTCTCATACGCCGATTTGATGGGTGGCAAGCGATTTAAGCGCAAGGTCTCCTACAAAGCCCCTTTGAAATCCCCAGAGTCCTATAGTGTAGTCGGCAGCTCTGTGCCGCGTGTCGATATCCCCGCCAAGTTCACTGGTCAACAAAGCTTCATCCAGGATTTGGTAGTCCCAGGAATGCTGCATGCCCGTCTGGTTCGCCCCCCCAGCAGTACTGCCAGGCTGGTCTCACTGGATGGCAATTCAATCAAAGGCGTGCCCGGTGTGGTCACGCTGGTTCAGCGCGGTAATTTTATTGGTATCATCACCGAGCGCGAGGAGCAAGCTATTCTCGCCTCTCAGCTGCTCAAAGTAGAGTGGTCTGAATCGCCGTCCCTGCCCCCCATGGCGGAGCTATTTGCCTATTTGCGCTCCCAGCCTACCGACGATCATGTCCTGATCGATGATGGCGATGTTGAGCAGGTGATTGCCAGCTCAAGTCGCCAGGTATCCGCCGAATACCACCAGCCCTACCACGCCCACGCCTCCATTGGGCCATCCTGCGCCGTAGCGGATGTCACCAACGATCACGCCACAGTCTGGGCCAGCACTCCTGGTCCACACCCGCTGCGTGGCGCACTGTCTCAGCTCCTCGGCATGCCCATCGAAAAAGTGCACCTCATTCACGTCGAAGGCGCCGGCTCCTATGGTCAGAACGGTTCTGACGATGCCGCCGCTGATGCCTGTCTCTTATCGAAGGAAGTGGGTAGACCGGTGCGGGTGCAGTGGACTCGCCAGGATGAGTTCGTCTGGGAACCCAAAGCCCCCGCTATGGTCATGGAAGTCCGCGCCGGGTTGGATCCAGACGGAAATATTAACGCCTGGGATTATCATGTCTGGTCGCCCTCCCACGTCGCCCGGGCGCGTTTTCCCGGTCAATTGGTCGCCGCACAGCTCGTAGCCGGTCAGCCTGCCCCAGTGGGTCGCTTTTCCTTCGGTGCTGAACGCAACGCCCCCACCAATTACACCCTCCCGCGCCAGCGTGTCACCGTCCATTACCTGGCGAATACCCCACTGCATGCCTCTTCCATGCGCAGTCTGGGCGGGGCTGAGAATACTTTCGCCAACGAATCCTTTATCGATGAAGTAGCTACTGCCGCCGGTGTCGATCCCCTCGAATATCGCTTGCGTTACCTCGATGACCCGCGCGCCGTCGATGTTCTGCACGCCGCAGCCAAAAAAGCCGGTTGGAATGCTCACCCCGCGCCTCAGATTAGGACGGGCGAAATATTGGAAGGGCAGGGTCTGGCATTTGCTCGTTATGAAAATGAAGAAGCCCTGGTTGCCTGTATTGCCCAGGTGCAAATAGACCGTTCCACCGGCCTGGTAAGCGTCAAGCGCATTGTTATCGCTCACGACTGTGGGCTGATCATCAACCCCAATGGTCTCGAGAACCAGATCGAGGGGAATGTCATCCAATCCCTCAGCCGTGCCCTTAAGGAGGAAGTCCAATTCGACGAATTTCGCATTAAGAGTGTGGATTGGGACACTTACCCCATCCTGAAATTCTCCGAAGTGCCCGATGTGGAAATTGTGCTCATCAATCGCCCCACGGAGCCTGCCCTCGGCGCCGGTGAGCCATCCACCTGCACTACCGCCGCTGCCGTTGCTAACGCTATTTTTGACGCTGCCGGCATTCGCCTCCGCCAGGTGCCCTTCACACCGGAGAAGGTCCTTGCCGCTTTACAACCCAGGCCACCCGTATCCTGATCTTATCTACCCAGCACCATCCCCAAAAATTCACTTGATAACTTAAAATAATCAATTTGCCGAGCTTCAGTCAAATCGTCGGTCGACAATATAAAACGCATGTCATTGTGGAATCCCGGCTGTTGTTTGGGCGAGCCAGTGTTCTTCTGGCGATGCAATCTGACCTTATATGATAATCCCCAAATATTAACGGTATCGATGACAGTTTGGTTGAAATTAGCCGTACTTTCGTCCGAACCTAAGCAGATTCACCCTTGACATGTAACTTCTCACGGGTTCGTCTTTTCTTAAATAATAATGCCACAATTTGCTCTGAATATCTAATTTTTTTGTCATTGCGGAATCCCCGCCGGTTTTCGGGGAAGGAGGGCGTTCACGAAATCCAAGGTTTCCTGCAAACTCCGAAGCCCGACAAAGCATCTATGAAAGTGCTTTGTTTGTCAAGATTAAAACAGAACTTTAATAATTGCATATTGCCTACCAAGCTCAACCGGACTTGCCGGAAGCATCTATTCGCCACTGCTTAATGTGGCAAGAGCATGTCCAACAGGCGTTTCGCAATCAATCTCCGGCTCTCATTGAGCCAGCTTTGTCACGCGCTTACGCCTGTTTGGGCAAGCGAGGTTTAGGTTCTCGATACGGTTCACCTTTTTTAAGCACCCAGAAGGCAGCTTCTGCCAGATGCCTGGCGACCGCACCAATGGCCTTGGTATGTCCTTTCTTTGAGCTGATACGTTCATAAAGCTGGACTACATGTTTATTCCGCCAAGTAGGAGCATTGCGGCGGCTGGAGATGACATTCGCAGCTTCAATGAAGGCCCATTTAAGGTAATGATTCGACTCAGCCAGCATATGGCCATAGCGGATCTTTCCTCCGCTGGAGTGCTCCTTGGGCACCACGCCAACATAACTGGCAAAATGATCGCAATAATCAAAACGGCTGATGGAACCGACTTCGCAGTCAACCACAATGGCCAGGATATCTCCTAAGCCAGGCAATGTCTTCAGCAATTGAATGGATGGTGTTTGGGCATTTTGCTGCTTGATCCGTTTTTCCAGACCTTCTATCTGTGCTTCCACAGCTTCCAAGACAGCCAGCTCCTGTGTAGTGCAGTAGCGGGTTTCCGCAGGCAAACTGGAAAGTGCTTCTATCAGAGCTTGCCTACCCTGGCCTGCAAAGATGTCTTTGGCTTCGATGCAGATGGCATACTTGGCAAGCGTGGCATGGATGCGATTTTTCAGGCTAACAACATGCTTCTTGAGCGCCATACGGGTGCGGGGCAGTTCTCGACGATCACGCTGTTCCCCTGAAGGGATCCATACCTTGGGTAGGGTCCCCAGGTGTTCCAACGCTGCCAGCCCCGCCGCATCCAATTTGTCTGTCTTATGGATGTTACCCATCATTACTTTCGCTTTTGCTGCATGCGCCATATGCGCTATACAACCCGCAGCCTCGATTTCGTCTACGATCCAGTACCAGTTGCCTACAGTCTCCAATGCAACTGGCGTCCCGCTTGGATATTGCCCCAGAAACTCACGAATCGCACCTGGTGTATGTTCGACGCGTCTTTGCACACATAATCGGCCAGTGGCATCTCGTACGGCAAATTGGGAAAAATGCTTATGTGCATCGCATCCTATCTTATAATTAGACATGCTGCGCCTCCTGTGTTATTTGGCTTCCTTCACCGCTAAGTATAGCGGGAGGTGCAGCACTTTCATATAATCAATCTGCTCCTATCGCTTGTTGTAAACTACTATTATTCCGGATTTTGGTGAGTAATTACCTTGACATTCTAGAACATCTGTGCTATAATGACCTGGTAATTACTCACTATCCACGAATTTCAATTCACCTGCGTACATATGAGTGAAGCAAATCGGAAAACAGGAGTCCGCAGGTGGTTTTCCCTGCGGACTCCTGTTTTCCGGCATCTTCCCCCCTTCCCAAAATTTTGGGAAGTGG
>JBGOYO010000267.1:0-4780 GCA_041479715.1 Anaerolineae bacterium | reverse complement strand
TCGAGCCGGTTTGGCGAGCCAAAGCAGCTTTTATTATGGAAGGGCGAACCGTTGATCAAGCATGTGGTACGGAGTGCAATCAATGCGGGGTTATCACCTGTAGTGGTCGTCGTTGGATCGTCTGCTGAAGCTATACGAGATGCAGTTAAAGAACTCCCATTGCGCATAGTCAATAACCCACAATGGATGAAGGGAATGAGTACATCGATTAGTGCGGGACTCGGTACATTGATAGGAGAAATTGGAGGGGTAGTATTTCTACAAGCGGACCAACCACAAATCCCCCCGAGTCTGATCAAGAGCATGGTAGAAGCGCATCAGTCGAGTTTATCCCCAATCATTGCACCGCAAATCGATGGGCAGCGCGGCAACCCGGTGTTATTCGACGCAGATACGTTTCCAGAACTGCTTGCCATCGAAGGCGATGTGGGCGGCAGAGTTCTATTCAGCCATCATCCGGTCGAATGGGTGCTCTGGCATGATTCGAGAGTGCTAATCGACATTGATTCTCCTGAAGATTACCAAATATTCCTTCGCACATACCCAGAAGGCGAGGTGTAGACGTGATATCAGCGATCGTTTTAGCAGCAGGGCAATCCAAGCGCATGGGGCAACAAAAAATGCTGATGCCATGGGGTCAGACGACGGTGATCGAGAAAGTCATTAGAACATTGTTGAATGCAGAAGTGAATGACATCCATCTTGTAACGGGTGAAAACCAGGCTGCGCTAAAGGAGACATTAAGTGGGTTCGACATCCGTTATATCTATAATCGGGACTTTGCGAATGGAGAAATGCTGACCTCGGTCCAGGCGGGATTGGAAAGCTTAGGTGATGAGTCTGAAGCCGCATTGATCGTCCTGGGTGACCAACCGCAGATCAAAGAGGAAGTTGTCCAAGAAATTGTGGATAGATATGCCTCGACATATCACAAGATCATTGTGCCAAGCTACAAAATGCACCGCGGCCATCCATGGCTGCTGGAAAAATCATACTGGAAGGAAATCCGAAGTTTAAAGGTCCCGGCGACGATGAGAAATTTCCTGGATGCACATACAGAGATGATCGATTACTTGATCATCGATTCTGAAAGCGTTATCCAAGACCTCGATACACAGGCCGATTATTCCCGATATAAACCATGATGGCGCCATCCGGTTTTACCCTTGCAATCTTCCCTATCTTATGCTATGGTTTAATTTGAGTGTAGCAATCGTTATGAATAGCCTTGTTACACACCATTTTCAAAATGGGATTGATTGACAAGTAGAATTGGCAGATAAAGATTTGAATCGCCGATCAATTAAGAATAAAACTTTGAATATCAGGAAAATCGAGCGGGAATAACGCATGATGGCAGTGATCCGGGCATTTATAGCTGTTGATCTATCGCAGGATATCCAAAACCGGCTGGATGAAGTGATCAATAAATATAAAAGCCAGCTCATACAAATTCCAATCCGGTGGGTGGCTGGCTCGAATATTCACCTGACCCTAAAGTTTTTGGGCGATGTATCCCTATCCAATCTGAATGTCCTGACAGACATGATCCAGACGGAGATATCAAGCCATCACCAATTTGAAATCAGCGTCGGAGGGTCGGGAGCATTTCCTAACATCCGTCAGCCGCGTATTGTCTGGGTAGGAGTTGAAGCACCACCAGAGCTGACAGCAATCCAGAATGGGATCGAAGCGACGACAGGTCGCCTGGGATACGCACGAGAGGAAAGGGCATTTTCCCCTCATTTGACATTAGGTCGAGTTTCGCGTAATGCGACTTCGCAGGATGTAAAGGCTATTTCGAAAGTACTTGAGTCAACTACAGTGGGTTTCCTGGGGGCTACGTGTGTAGAGAAAGTGCATCTGTATCGAAGCGACTTGCAGCCTAGCGGTGCGGTGTATACCCAAATTTTCTCGTCAGCCTTGATAAAATAGAGACCTATACTGTAATGAGAGGTGAAATCTGGAAAACTTAGAAATCGCGCGTGAGATCATTAACAACTTAGAGGAAATAAAAGGCGAAAATCTGGTATTGATTGATATAACAGACATGGCTGTGTTTGCGGATTACTTTATTATTGGCTCAGGGACTAGCGACCGAATGCTTCATGCGCTGGCAAATTCGGTGATCGAGTTTATTCATACCAACTTCCAATGGTCAGTTCGAACGGAGGGTGAACCTCGGGAAGGCTGGATCTTAATTGATGCAGGGGACATCATAATACATCTATTTTCACCGGAGCAGAGAAATTATTACAAACTAGAGGATCTCTGGTCTCAGGGGAAAATATTGCTACATTTGCAATAATAGAGTTTACTGATGGACGAGATCGATTTTAATATTCGCACCGCTCTACCTGCTGATCGATCTCGATTGGCAAACCTGATTCATTTCGGAGCATATACTCACCAACACCTGGATTGGAAGCCGCCCTTAGACTGGATCGGGAGCCAGCCATACCTGGTGGAGGAACAAGGTGGTGATATCGTCGCCGCATTAGCCTGCCCTCCTGAGCTCCCGGAAATTGCCTGGATACGATTATTCGCAGTAAGCTCGCAGATTGATATAAAGGAGGCGTGGAAATTATTGTGGACTGCAGCTGCCAAAGAACTAGTGCCATTAGGGGAAATCTGCGTAGCCGCGATTTCCCTGCAAAGCTGGTTCAATCAGCTGCTGGAGGCAAACGATTTCAATTACACCGATAATGTGGTCGTATTGATGTGGGAGAGGTCGATGCCACTGCCAAAACCCTCGTCCACGAATATCAGTATCCGCCCAATGCTCCTGGAGGATCTCGACCTTATAATAGAAATCGATCATGATGCATTCGAAATGGTATGGAAAAATTCCGCTGAATCATTAGCATTGGCCTTTGAGCAGTCAGCCCAAGCCAGCGTAGCAGAATATGGGGATGAGATCGTCGGGTACCAGTACAGTACATCCAGTATGATGGGAGGGCATTTAGCTCGCCTGGCGGTAAAGAAGAAAATGCAGGGGAAGGGGATCGGTTATTTACTGGTGCACCAGCTATTAAGTCAATTTAGCAGGCAAGGGGTTCAACATGTTACAGTCAATACTCAAAGAAATAACGCGGCCTCATTGGCACTTTACGCAAAAGCAGGTTTTAATATTACCGGTGAATCTTACCGGGTATATCAACACATAATCGATGGATGAGGAGAGAGTATGTTGCAAAGTGAGTTTGAGCGAGCATCTTTTGATGGATTAAAGTTATATTTCCAATTATGGCAAACGGATCAAAGCGCCAAGGGAATCGTGTGCCTGGTGCATGGGCTTGGGGAACACAGCGGACGATATGCACATTTGGCAGCCTTCCTGAACAGTGCTGGATATGATTTTATAACATATGATCTGCGCGGACATGGAAAATCTGACGGACAGCGAGGGCATGTATCATCTTTCGAAGAGTATGTGAAAGACACCGATATTTTGCTGAAGGAAGCTGAGGACAGGTATCCTGGGTTGCCGCGGTTCTTGTACGGGCATAGTTTGGGGGGATTGATCGTTACATATTACGTATTGCTTAGAAAACCCCAATTACACGGCGTGATTGTCTCTGCTTTGAGTAATAAGACTTCGCTGCAGGGACAAAAAGCTAAAGTTATGCTATCCAAGCTGCTTGGGGCAATTGTACCGAGGATGGCAATTGAAACAGGACTTGTCCCGGCGACAATATCAAGGGACCCGGAAATTGTCACACGATATATTAATGATCCACTGGTTCACCACAAGGTTACAGTCGGGTGGGGGAAAAGTGCACTGGAAACCATCGCCTGGTCTGACCAACATGTTGGTGAGTGGACCTTGCCGGTATTATTCATGCATGGAGAGCAGGACCAGCTTGGGTTTGCAGACGGTAGCCGCGAATTTGCCGGGAAGATAAAAGGAGACTGCACGTTGAAAATCTGGCCCGGTATGTACCACGAAGTACATAATGAACCTGAGAAGGAAGAGGTATTCGCATACCTTCTCAATTGGCTAGATATGCATGCAAATCCGTAAAAAAGATTAATACTGGACAAAGCTGAATACTCGTGGGAAAATTCAACCCCGATGAAACTATATCAGGAGCTATTGAATGTCACTTAATAGACGAGATGAGATTAAGGCTCAAAGAACCAAGAAAAAACGCCGCCAGCGATTGATAACACTGCTAACCGTGGTCGGCATCATCATCGTACTTGTTCTATTTTTTGCAACGCCAACCATAATAAATGCGTTTAAACCTGCGGGAGCTATTGTTGCCATCACTCCTGTCGCCCGTCCAATGGAGAAGGGTAAAGCGATTGGTGATCCGAATGCCAAGATAAAAATTGAGGTGTATGAAGATTTTCAATGCCCTGCTTGCAAGGAATTTACAACTGTCGTTGAACCTCAACTCTCGCAAAGCACATATATCGCCAACGGTCAGGTTTATTATGAATTTATGCACTTCCCTTTCATCGATTCTGGAGTATTAACTAAAGAATCTCATCAGGCAGCAAATGCGAGCATGTGTGCAATGGAACAAGGGCGCTTCTGGGATTACCATGATATTCTATTTGCCAACCAGGGAGCAGAGAATTCGGGAGCATTTACCGATAAACGATTACAGGCATTTGCAGAATCTCTTGGCCTGGATATGACTGCATTTAATAAATGCTTTAAAGCCGATACATATTCTACCGAGATCAACGCTGATTACCAGCAGGGGGTGGCCGCTAAAGTTAACAGCACCCCATCGGTATTTTTGAACGGAAATGAAGTCTCACCAGGATC
>JBGOYO010000266.1:0-4785 GCA_041479715.1 Anaerolineae bacterium | reverse complement strand
TGGCATGCTATCGCTCACGGCGCGGAAGCAGTGCTTTACTGGCAATGGCGGTCTGCTCTAAACGGGCAGGAACAATATCACGGCACACTCCTGGATGCATCAGGTCAGCCCAGGCCCTTTTATGCGGAGGCCAAACAGCTGGCAAAGGATTTTTCATTGGCGTCTGAAATCATCGCTGGTTCTGAGCTGCAAGCAGAAGTGGCTTTATTGAATTGTTACGACAGCCGCTGGTCGATCCAGTGGCAGCCTCACCATAAAGACTTTGACTATGTTGCACATTTCTTAAACTATTATCGACCTCTAGCTGGTCAGAATATCACCATGGATATCATCTCAGCTGACGAATCGCTGGATGGATACAAGCTGGTAATTGCCCCAGCTTTGTTGATTTTAAATGACCAAAGGGTGGAGCAAATTAAAAACTTCGTCGATGCTGGAGGCCATCTGGTGCTGACTGTGAGAAGCGGGATGAAGGATGTGTACAATGCCCTTTTGCCCACCCGCCAACCAGGCGCGTTAACAGAAATCAGTGGTGTTGAAGTGGATGATTACTATGCACTGCATACTCCGGTGCCGGTCTATGGAAATGGTTGGACAGGCACATCACACATTTGGGCTGAGCGGCTGCGCGTCTTGGACCGGGAAAAGACCGAAGTGCTGGCAACCTACGGCAATAGCAATGGCTGGTTAGATGGACAGCCAGCGATCACCCGGCATCTGTTCGGGAAAGGACGAGTGACCTATGTTGGAGCATACCTGGATGAGGTGAGCCAAAAACGTCTGATCCAACAGATCACTCAGACGGCAGCCGTACCAGCAGTGATGCGGACGCCCGAGGGAGTGGAAGCTTGTAGAAGAGTGAAAAAGGGTATTGGGGAAGTAATTATCCTGATCAACCATAACCAGTCAGAGCAACGAGTCCCGCTGCCCTGGCCTGGCTATGAGCATCTGCATCAACAAGCGGCTGAATACGAGTTAACCCTTGAGCCGTATGGTGTGGCTGTGTTGACACTGGCGAAATCTACTCGAATTTAGCTACTCCAGGATGCAATATCCCATTTGGCGCTTGAGGGTGCAACCAGCGAGGAGGGTAACCTACTCCTGTAGTTTGGTTTTGTAAATATCTTTCTGAATACACCTCCCATTGATCGAAGCTGTTTGACAGGGTATAAAATGCGTTTGGTATATAATGGATAAGTGAAGCGCAGCCTCGATCAGTCCTACGGATGGATCTTCTATCTCGTCTCGGGTCTCCTGGTTGGTTCAGCTTTACTCAGAGCATCGTACGCGTATCGTGGCAACCCCATAATCATTCAAGTGCTATCTTGTTTGGCCGCCTGGCTGGTGTTGTTTGCCATTGAAAAGCCGCTCACCATCAGATGGCCTGCGTTTTTTCCCATTTATCTGATTCTGCAAACATGCCTGACAGGATTGCTTTTACGGATGCCATACCCTTCAGACTATTTTGCTGGACTGTTTGGGGTACTCAGTATGCAGGCCATCCAACACTTACGGTTACGGGTTGGGGCAATTTGGATTGGCTTGTTCTCAGTTGTGATGGTCGCTTTATTGGCAGGTTCCTACGGCTTATCACAGGCGATTGTACTGACCGCTATATATACTGTAGTGAATGTTTTCCTGGCATTCTATACACTCACCAGCCAGCGCGCCCTGGAGGCACGTTCCAATAATCAGACCCTGGTGCTGGAGCTACAGGCTGCCAACCAACAGCTCGAGGCGCTGTCTACGCAGCTACAACAACTGACCGTGGCTCGAGAACGCCAACATCTGGCTCGTGAGCTCCATGATTCTGTGACGCAAACGATTTTTAGCATGACACTTACCACCGAGTCAGCGCTGCTATTGCTTGATCGTGATCCAGATCGGGTTGAGAAACGGCTTGAACGATTAAAGCAGCTGGCTCAAGGTGCCATCTCCGAGATGCAGGTTTTGATTTCAGAACTCCGACCGGTGAAATTCGCCGAAGGTGGATTGGCAGCCGCCTTGCGGCAGCATATCGCAGAACGCCAACTACCAGAAACGCTGGCGATCACCCTGGAAGTTGAGGGTTCGGGAGTTTTAACCAGTCTCGAAGAGCAGAACCTTTTCCGCATAGCCCAAGAAGCGGTGAACAACATCATCAAGCACTCCTGCAGCTCTCAGGCATGCATTCGCCTGAACTTGGATGAGCCAATCTGGATGGAAATTGCCGACCAGGGTCAAGGCTTTGATTTGCAGCAGGTGCGCAGTGCAGGGCACATCGGGCTGGGAAGTATGGAAGAGCGTGCCGCTGATATCGGGTGGAATTTCCAGATTTTCACCTCACCTTCAGCAGGTACACGCATCCGTGTCGATAAAGGTTTACAAACGAAAGGCAGGCAATATGACTGAATTACAGAAAATCCGAGTTTTGATCGTGGACGATCATCAGGTCGTCCGAGAAGGCCTGCGCTCCTTTTTGGATCTCATCGATGATATTGAACTGGTTGGTGAAGCTGCTGATGGGATCGCTGCGGTGGATATGGTTAAACGATTTGCACCGGATGTTGTCTTGATGGACCTGGTCATGCCAAAGCTGGATGGAATCGAGGCCACGCGGCAGGTTAAAACGTTCGACCCGAATATAAAAGTGATTGCCCTAACAAGTTTCAACGAAGATGATAAGGTTTTCCCAGCCATTCAGGCAGGCGCTTCCAGTTATCTCCTTAAAGATGTTTCCCCCGACAGTCTGATCGATGCTATCCGCGCTGCTCATCGAGGCGAGGCTCGTTTACACCCCGATATTACCCGCAAGCTGATGGAACAAATCTCGCATCCGGTTATCCCTGCCCGCTCTACCCAGGTGGATGAACTTTCCGAGCGAGAGAAAGGGGTCGTCCGCCTGGTAGCTCAAGGGAAGAGCAACCATGAGATTGCCCAGGAATTGGTAATCAGCGATAAAACAGTCAAGACACACATCAGCAACATTCTGAGCAAGCTCCAATTAAATGATCGAACTCAACTGGCAATCTATGCCATCAAAAACGGTCTGGCAGATGCAGATTAATTCTTCCGCCCAATCCTTGAAACCTGGCCTGGCAGGGGCAATCACCGTCTATGTATTTCTCGCTGCTGCAATTGCTAGGACGATAGTGTGGACAGAGACAGACATCCGCAGCCTGCTGCCCTATTATCTTGGATTGGAGTCAGCCTTCCTGATTATTTTCACGCAGACTTTATGGCGACCTCCGGCCAGACATAACTGGTGGCACCTGACCTTCGTGATCCAATCTGCCATTATCCTTGTCTTGCTGTCATTGTATTCACACCTAGATTTTTTGACCATCCTGTTCATAGTCTTGAGTTACCAGGCTGCGCTGGTTTTTACCGGTAAGACTTGTTGGGCATGGATCGGGCTCTTTATAGTGCTTCTGTGTGGATCATTGATGTTTTACAAAGGAGCGTTTAAGGGATTATCGCTAGCCTTGACTCCCCTGGTGGGATGTATCATCTTCCCAGCCTATATCATTGCTGCCAATGAGATCGATACAGCCCGCCTGCGTAGCCAGGTAATCCTGAAGGAGCTGCAGGAAAAAAATCAACGCTTGCGAGAATATACCGGGCAAGTTGAAGAATTGACTGCGCTCGACGAACGCAACCGGCTGGCGCGTGAGCTGCACGACTCGGTATCACAGTCCTTGTTCGGCATCATCCTTATTATCGATTCGGCTCAGATATTGTTAAAGCGAGAGCCTGAGCGTGCCCGGGCTAAATTAGATAAGCTTCAAAGTTTGACTCAAAATGCGTTAGCTGAAATGCGCAGTCTGATAGCAAATCTACGACCTTGATTGGGCGAAATCAGTAACTGCATAGATATAAAGTGGGAAAACTGATCGGGGTCCTACGACCTGCGATGTAGTGGATTGATCATTTAACAGCAAAAAAATACAACCACAGACAGCGGAAGTATACACTGCCAGCACGATGCGTTTTGATGTGTAAAGTGGCATGATAGGGATACAGGAAATCCTGGAGCCACTCATGACCACCCCAATCCCCTCTTGTTCATCCTATCGCCGGCCCGTACGTTTATTAATCGTCGATGATATGCCGCAAGTATTGCAGGACCTGCACTTGCTGCTGGACCTCTCCAGAGATGTGGAGGTGGTAGGCGAAGCTATTAACGGGCTGGATGCTATTCGCCAAATCGATGCTCTCCATCCCGATGTGGTCGTGATGGATCTGGAGATGCCGGAGATGGATGGCTGCCAGGCAAGCAACCTTATCAGAGCGATGGACAACCCCCCCAAAGTCATCATTTCGACCATTTATTCAGGACCTGAAATTGAGCAAAGGATAAAGCAGTCTGGTGCAGACCTGTTCATTCAAAAAGGCGCTGGCTTTGAGGCGCTCATGGCTGCTATTTTGAATCTAAGCCAAACTGAATGAGCCTATCAACAGAAAGGATTGCAGATGAACAGAAAAATACACATAAGTTTAGGGGTGATTACCGGAATTATTATTTTCATTACTGGGTTATTGCTTGTTTTTCGTCTCAAACCTGGCAATACGCCACAAATTTCACTTCCTGATTACTGGCCCAAGGAAGAATGGCTAACGAACACCCCGGAGGAACAAGGGATGGATTCGGTCAAGCTTGCTGAAGGATTACGCTCCATTCAATCCGCAGGATTTCCCATCCATAGCCTGATGATCGTTCGCAATGGTTATGTGGTGTTGGATGCGAGCTTTTACCCATATGACGGTCAATCACCCCACAACCTGGGATCAGTGACTAAAAGTGTA
>JBGOYO010000265.1:0-4800 GCA_041479715.1 Anaerolineae bacterium | reverse complement strand
TACGACCGTACAGCTCACAATGACAACTTCCAGGGCACTGCGGCAGCAGAATTTGCTTATACCGTACTGAAAGTTACCAAAGTCGCCACCATTCATGATGGCAGCCTGTACGCTGACCAGTTGCAGCAGGTTTTCGCAGCAAAATTTAAGGAATATGGCGGTACGGTTACTACACAGACTTCAGTGGATCCGAATGCGACCGACATGAGTTCTGTGCTAGCTGACATTGCCACTGGTAGCCCGGAGTTAATTTACTTCCCGATCTTCATGCCTGCTGGTGCACTAATCATCAAACAGGCTAAGACTACTCCCGGTTTGGAGCATACGTACTTGATGGGCGCTGATGGTTTATTCTCCCCAGATGTAGCCTCAGGTGCTGGATCAGATATTGAAGGTTTCCTGGTATCAAGCCCGGCTGTCTCTGGTGACGCATATACTGCGTTCCTCGCGAAATATGCGGCTAAATTCCCCCCTGGCCCAATCAACATCTTCCATGCCCATGCCTACGACGCTTTCAATATCCTCAAGGCTGCCATCGAAAAGGTTGCTGTGCAACAACCCGATGGGACCATCTATATCCCTCGTAATGCCTTGCGGGATGCAGTTCGCAACACCGTAGCCTTCAAAGGCTTGACTGGCACCTTGACCTGCAATGAGACACTCTCGTTATCAGGAAAGCCGATAAAATTCCCCGGTGACTGTTCCGCGTCCGGTATGGCCGTCTGGGAATATCATAACACCGCCTTTGAGATTTTTAAGAGCCCAGAAGTCGTGTGGATACAAGGGACGGGTGTCGTAAAAGCAGTAACTCCACCCTAATATCAAGCAAGCAGCCGATTTACGGCTGCCAAAATAAAAGAGGGGCAAGGTCACCCTTGCCCCTCTTTCTGAATACCCACAATGGGAGATCAAGATGCTTCGTAACTTCCGGCAGCGCTACACACTTACGGATATCTTTACCTGGCTGATTGGAATACTTATTGCTGGTGTTGTTGTCTATGGAATCATAAGTACTCTTAAGTTGGGAATCTACTCTCCTAGTGCCTGGCTTGACCTTACCATTAAAGGCCTGGCTCTCGGCGGTGTATATGCCCTCATTGCGATGGGCTATACCATGGTGTACGGCATCCTGAAAATGATCAACTTCGCTCATTCGGAAGTATTTATGAGCGGACCATTCACAGCGGTATTCGTCGCCATAGGTCTCGCTAACACAGGATTCATGGATAAATTTCCAGTGTTTTATTTAGCAATAATCACCCTGGTATCTGCCGCTGTATCAACTGGGATTGCGATCCTTCTCGAAAGAATAGCTTACCGACCCTTGCGCTATGCACCCCGCCTGGTGCCACTCATCACGGCCATCGGGGCCTCCTTTTTCCTACAGTACACATTCCGAGGCTTATATGGCTCTGGAACAAAAGGTTATCCAACACCTGCTGTCCTAAAAGGAACATGGACTATCCTCGGAATTGAGGTATTCAAGCCCCAAATCATTGTAATCATCAGCGCTGTAGCGATGATGATGATTCTCTATGCGATCGTTCAAAGGACTAAGGTCGGAAAAGCGATGCGCGCAGTATCCGAAGACAAAGAAGCCGCTGAGCTGATGGGCATCGATGTTGACCGTATCATTGTCTTTACTTTCGCATTGGGGGGCGCTTCTGCTGGTATTGCTGGCATCCTTTACACCACGCTATTTCCAGTAGTGAACTTTTATATGGGTTTTATTCCAGGGATCAAAGCCTTTACCGCGGCAGTCTTAGGGGGCATCGGAAATGTGCTAGGAGCTTTTCTCGGGGGGATTATCCTGGGCCTGCTTGAATCGGTTGGACCCAATCTATTCCTTACTGGCTTAGGCATTCCATCCCCTTCGCAATTAAAGGATGCAATTGCCTTTATCGTGTTGGTACTTATCCTCATCTTCCGTCCGACCGGTATTTTGGGCGAAGCCATCTCCAGAGATAAGGCGTAGGAGGTGCCCATGAAAAAAGTAAGTTCTTATTGGGTAAAGACAATTCAAAGTGGATTAATCGGGGGATGTATTTCCTTGCTGCTCTGTCTGATTGGGATGGTAATGGCGTTTCAAGTGACTTATATCATCAGTGGTGTCATTACTATGGCACTGATTTTAGTCTATGCGCCCATTCTGCTTGTAAGCTACCAGTCCGTTAATCGGGCTCCTGCAAAGAAGATAAGTACCCTTTTAGGCATTGGAGCATTGGCTGGTTTTCTCGGTGGTGTTGTTCTTGCCTTGCCCATCATCCTCAATCAATTCATCGATCTCCGTAAAGTGCTGATTAACTTTTCACCTGAGCTGGTCTCCTTACTCACCTTCAAGTTGCCTCTAATCCCTGGACTGGCTGCCCTGCTCATTGTATCCACAATTATCGGATTACTAGGTACAGGCGTCTTCCTGCTCCCCGCCCGTATTCGGCGGTCGGTGACTACCGCGGTTCTCACGATTGTTTTTCTCGGTTTGTTCCGTGACATGATAGTCACCGTCATGAACCCTTGGGGACCCGTGAAGAATATCTTCCTCTGGATATTCACCCAAAGTGGTCTCACGATCCCTGGAGCGATCTTTGTGTTTGTGCTTGTCAGCGCTCTGGTTTACTGGCGGTCGGGTAGCGACACGAAGCCAATTGTCGCAATTCGCAATCCTCGCCAACAGCGCTACTTTCGCTGGGGACTATTAATAATAGGTGGCATACTCGTGTTATTAATACCTGTGATCATGGGACCCTATTTTAGCGAAATTTTTGATAATGTAGGCATTTATATTCTGATGGGCTTGGGGCTGAATATCGTGGTTGGGTTTGCCGGTTTGCTCGACCTCGGTTATGTTGCCTTTTATGCCATCGGCGCTTACACTTTGGGGGTTTTAACGACCACTGAAGCGGTTGGTATAGGGCATCTAACTTTCTGGGCAGCCTTACCCATTGCCCTGCTTGTGGCAGTCTTCGCTGGAATAGTTCTGGGTTTACCAGTCCTCCGTTTGCGGGGTGATTACTTGGCGATCGTCACGCTTGGATTTGGCGAGATCATTCGCATCCTGGTACTCTCTGACTGGCTTAGACCACTTTTTGGAGGTCCACAAGGTATACAAAGTATTGCCCAACCCACCATTGGTAATATTGTCTTTGACTCTCAACAAAAGCTTTATTATTTAATCCTGGTTGCAATTCTCATCGCTGGGTTTGTAGCTATCCGAGTGAAGGATTCCCATCTGGGCAGGTCATGGATGGCTTTGCGTGAGGATGAGGACGTCGCTGAAGCCATGGGGATTAATAAAGTGATTACCAAATTGTTAGCCTTTGGGATGGGAGCACTCTTTTCAGGCCTGGGTGGAGTATTGTTTGCCACCAAGCTTGGTTCGGTCTATCCTCAAAGCTTCAACTTTATAGTATCCATCAACATCCTTTCATTGATCATCATCGGCGGTATGGGCAGTATCCCGGGTGTTTTTGTGGGTGGTTTGGTTCTGGTGGGGTTGCCACTCTTGCTCAGCCAATTCGCAGATTTTCGCTATTTTATTTATGGAGCTGCATTGGTCGCCATGATGTTGTTTAAACCCGAAGGCCTGTGGCCAGAACAACGTCGTCGCCTGGAGCTACACGAAAACATACAAGAAATATCCCATGAAGAACCTGCAACGGTCCTGAAAACCCCGGGAGAGTGAGGAGGATGAAATGGCGATACTCGTTTCAAATAAGGTAACCAAACGCTTCGGTGGTTTGGAAGCAGTCAGTAAAGTTGATCTGGAAGTGGAAGAGCATGCCATCTACAGCATCATAGGACCAAATGGAGCTGGAAAAACAACCTTCTTTAACTGTGTCACTGGTTTTTATACGCCCGAAGAAGGTGATATTCTGTTGAATGGTCGGAATATCACCGGTTTATCCCCTGACCGTGTCACTCGTCTTGGGGTTTCTCGCACATACCAAAATATTCGCTTGTTCAAGAATATGACCGCGGTAGAAAATATCTTGGTTGGGATGCAGCCTCACTTGAAATCCGGTCTCTTCGGGGCTATTTTTCGCACACCGGGTACCAACCGTGAGGAGAAGGCCGCAGTTGAAGAGGCCAATAGGTTGCTCGCCTATATAAATCTAACCGGAATGGGAGATTTATTAGCTAAAAACCTTCCCTACGGTCAGCAACGGCGTCTGGAGATTGGTCGGGCGCTCGCCTCGAAACCTAAGCTTCTGCTCCTGGATGAGCCTACCGCCGGTATGAATCCCAGAGAGACTCAGGACATGGTTAATTTTATCCGCCGCCTGCGTGATGAGCTGGGGATTACCATCCTCTTGATCGAGCACCAGATGCGTGTTGTGATGAGTATTTCCGAAAAAATAAGTGTCCTGGATTTTGGTGTCAAAATTGCCGAGGGTACTCCCAAAGAAATTCAGACTAACCCGCGTGTAGTCGAAGCGTATCTGGGTAGAGGCGCAGCCAGCGGGCTCGGTCAGGCTGTCAGCGCTGAGAGTGGTGGAGGATCATAATGCCAATTCTAGAAGTCGATAATATCCACTCCTATTACGGCAATATTCATGCCCTCAAAGGTATTTCACTGACCGTGGAGAATGGTGAGATCGTTACATTGATTGGCGCTAATGGAGCAGGCAAATCCACAACATTACGTACAATCTGCGGTTTGATGAAGCCGCGTGAAGGTTTTGTACGCTTCGATGGCGAGGATTTAACAGCATTCAAACCTCACGATATTATTTTTAAAGGGATGTCGATGGTTCCAGAGGGTCGCCGGATTTTCGCCCGGATGAGTGTTTCCGAGAATCT
>JBGOYO010000264.1:0-4825 GCA_041479715.1 Anaerolineae bacterium | reverse complement strand
GGGGTGAATAAGTTTAGAACATTGGATGGAACTTCCAACGTTTACTTAAACTTGCTTACGGCTTGATAGTCGGTATTTCTGTAGCGGTAGGGGCGTGGGTGGCGGACGGAGTGGTGGGAGTTATGGTGGGTGTGGGGGCGTGCGTATTTCCGATTGTGGGCGTGGGGGTAATATTAATCGGACTGGGGGTGACCGTTTGAGATGGGACGCGGGTATCGGAAGGACGGAGGGTGAGGGTGGCAGTGCGTGTCGGAGAAGGAGTGGCGCTAGGAATGGCTGTGGGCGGTTGACCTGTAACGGTGAAACGCCCGGAAGTTTTCCAACTGGTACCGACAAATATCTGGACTTCGTATTCACCAGCCTGCCACATGGATGGATCGGGATTCCAATCCGTATAACCGATGCCTCCGGTGCCGCCGTCCCAGGGATTAGTTTCGTAGTAAACCAGCTCGGTGCCAAAGTACCATAGGGCAGACCATTGTGCGCCGGGGGTCATTTTATCGTAGGTAAACTGAGCGTACAGGTGACCGACCGGATTCTGGAAGGTAGTAGCGGGGCTGATAGGTATGAAATTCTTATCAAGCGCCTTAGCAAACACCAATGGGCTGAAGACTGCGGCGGGATTTGGTGTGGTGGTGCTGCTGAAGGTTTCTTCGATCGCTAATGGCACGTGCGGTGTGGGGGTGATGGTGGGAGTGTCGGAGACCGAAGGAGTGGGTGTGATCGTTGGTGTAAGGGTGATGGTGGGAGTGAGGCTGATGGTGGGGGTAAGTGTGATCGTAGGCGTATGAGTGGGGGTGATGGTAGGGGGAAAGTAGTGATATGCGATAGGTTCGGCGAAGCGTTTGGTTAGAACTGCGATAATAATAAATACCACGGATAAAAACAGCATGCGCCAGCCCACAACCATGCGATCGCGGCGCATACGGAAGAATTTAAGGGAGCGGGCTTTGCGAATCGAGCGATAACCGGCCCAAAGTCCATAGGCAGCCAATATAGAAAGCACGACTATAAAAGTAATTACCCCGGTATGAATATCTATATTCATAAATCCAACAACTACTGAACCTCGAGCGATACAGTATTGGTTAACTTACCGATACCTTCAATGGCGGCTTCTACGATATCACCCGGATGAAGGGGGCTGATTCCCGCCGGCGTACCCGTCAGGATGACATCACCGACTTCCAGGGTCATGATCGAAGAGACATAGGCAATCAGCTGGTCGATATGAAAGATCATGTCACGCGTGGAGGCCATCTGGCGGAGCTCACCAGTCACGTGGCAGGTGATCATGGCATCTGCAGGGTTGAATTCGGTCTCGACCCATGGTCCGAGAGGGCAAAAAGTATCGAAGCCCTTGCTGCGGGTCCACTGACCATCCTTGCGCTGGAGATCGCGGGCAGTAATATCGTTGGCTACGGTGTAACCGTAAATGAATCCGGAGGCATCAGGGGGCTGGATCCAACGACCACGCCTGCCGATCACCACGGCTAGCTCGGCCTCGTGGTCGACCTGCTCAGATTGGGGTGGCAGGAAAATGGTCTGGTTAGGACCGATCACTGAAGAAGGGGGCTTGAAGAAAATCAGAGGGGAGGTGGGAACTTCGGCATTGGTCTCTTTGATGTGCTCAGCATAATTCCGGCCGACGCAGAGGATTTTGCCGGGTACGACAGGGGCGAGAAGCTGAACGGAATCCAACGGATGGACGGCTTCCTGCCTTTGGAATTCGGCAAACGGAGAACCGACCAACGTGCCGACAAGCGCGTTATTTATCCAGCCATATTGAACTGGCTCATTTTTAGTTCGGTAACGGACCAGTCGCATGATTTATTTAATTAGGCTTCCGGTTCCTGGATGCGGTTTGCCAGGTCAGCAATAGCTTGCTCCGCACCTGAGAAACGCTGGGAGAACGACCAATGAAGTGCTTCCACGAGGATGTAAATGATGGCGCTGATCACGATCATACCGCTGGTTGATGAAGGATGTTCCGCGGCAGTCAGGACGACATTAGCTGAACGGGCAGTGGGTAGAGAGGCTGCGCCAACAATAGCTGCAGTGGGGATTTTCCGAGCCATGGCCTCCGCCAGGGATCGGGCGATAAACGGGGATTGGCCGGTTACGTCGATGGCGAGTAGAAGATCCTGCTTGGAGGCGGTGTGGACAGTGCGAGCGAAATCTATGACCCCGGGACGCGCGATGTAGATGGGGAAACCACCTTGCTCAAGGAAGTAGACGAGGTTGTAGGCGGCGGGCTGGGCTGGTGATTCCACCAGTAGGATGATCCGGCGGGCATTGCCGATTTCGTTAACCAGTTTTTCGATTGCGCTGATATCCAACATCAGGCGCATCTGGTCAAGCTCGTGGCTCAGGCTATCCAATGCGTTAGTCACAATGGCGGGCAGAGAATCAGGTACTTTGGTGTCGGTGGGGTGGTAGAGAATATTGCGGCGGACCTTATCACGGATTTCGCGCAGGAGCTCAGGATAGCCTTTATACCCCAGGTGCTGGGAAAACCTGACAACTGTGGCAGCATCGAGGTTCAGGGCATGTGCGAGCTCACTGGCGGTCATGAAGGAGGCCTGGATGTAGGAATCGAGCAGATAATCAGCCAGCTTGGAAAAACTTTTAGACATGCTTGGCCGGTCACGACGAATACGTTCTTCGAAGGTCATCATCTCCTCCATAGTTATCATTTTTAATTTAAAGTGTATCATAAACATGCGGAAAAATGCAAACGAATTTGCGGTATTAAGGTGGAGCTGGCATGCAAAGGTGCAGAAAAACTAAGGTATAATCAGCCCGTCGGGCGGATAGTTCAGTTGGTTAGAACGCCTCTCTTACACAGAGGAGGTCGTAGGTTCGAGTCCTATTCCGCCCACAGAAAAGATTGCAAAATTCCCCATAAACCGCTGAAATAAGCGGTTTTTTGCTTGTTTTTGAGTAGGATAATCCCTTAGTCGTCATTTTTTGTTGCATTATAAAAATTCGTGTGCAGTTCGTGTGCAATCTTTTCACCCGCTGAGGGGACATTAACAGGGATTGGGGCGATTAATTCCTCCATCATATCCCCAATGCCATTCATCGAACCCGGCACAAGATGACCATATATATCGCTTGTGATGCTGGGCCGGGCATGGCCCATGATCTTAGATACAATAAAAATAGATACACCCTTTGAAAGCATCAGGCTGGCTGCAGTATGCCTCATATCGTGGAAACGTATCATTGGCACACCCGCAACCCTCACAAGCGGTTTGAACGATCGCTCAATCAGGTTTTTAAAATTCATCGGGGTTCCGATGGTACACGGAAAAATCAAGTCATTTTCATGCCAGCGGTCACCCGCAAGATTTCGCGCTTGTATCTGCAGTTTATAATGATCACTCAGGACCGCAATTGTGCCACTACCAAGTAGAATTGACCTTTTGGCTGCTTTGGTTTTTTGGGGAGCAAACGTACCACCGGACCTTGATAATTGGCGCCTGACATTCAGGATACCCCGCGCATTGTCCAGGTCTAGCCACTTTAACCCTAATAACTCCATTTCTCTAATGCCGGTTGCAAGTGCTAAATAATAAAGTGCATATAATCGGTTTGATCTTGCGATTGTCAGGAATTGATTGGCCTCCCCATCGGTCCAGAATTTCATTTCATCCTGGGGAGCTTTGGGGGGCTTGGCATGGTTGGCGACATTCTTTACTACCAACCCGGTAGCCTCTGCACGCTGTAGTGCAAGATGTAAAATGGAATGTGCCTTATTGATCACATGTGGGCTTATCGCTTTTCTATTCCACTTGTCATAAAGCGCTTGTATCTTGTCCGTTGTTAGGTCTTTCATTGGAATAGGACCCAATTCCGGGATTAACCGTTTTTCGCAAATGGATTTATAGTATTTGAAGGTTCTGGGTCTGATTGTATTTTCGTGACTTGCCAGCCAGTTCGTCAGGTATTCTCCGATTGTCACTTTTGCAGCCTGGTAAGTCAATCCCTGGCTGATTTGTTCGCTTGTCTTGCGTATCCAGGTTAATACCTCATTCCTTGTCCGGGCAGTATATGAAATTCTTTTAGGACCGATGCTAAATTGAGCGTGCCACTTGCCGGAAGGGAGCTGGTAGATACTACCTTCTCCGTGTGATCTATTCTTTGCCATTTATTACCTCCAATGTTACGCGATAAGGGTCATTATCATAAGGCAAAATAATACTTAATTTTGCAAAGGACCGCCCCAGTTCATGCAAACCAGGGCGGGGAGAATATCGAAAAATCAAGATTGATCGGCCTTTTTCGTCTTGGAATATTCCTTGACCATTTTTCGCAGTTCATCTTCCGTATGCCCCACAAAACCGCGATAGTCTTTCGGGATTAATAAATATCCAGTTTGCTCTAACCATTCATGTGCAATCGCAGTTGCGAAGTTTCTACAATCCTTCACGATCACCTTTGCTAATTCCTCATAATGTTCTGAATCAGTTTTCCAGCATTCGACCATTCCACTTATTGACATTTTTGCCGGAATTTCAAAAGTGCCATTTCCAATCTTCACATTTTTGGTTTTGGGTGTTTCGGTTATGTTTTCCATATTTCCTCCTTTCATGCTGAAATTCCAATATGGTCACACGGTGCATCCGTGAGACTTTGTTCGATCCCCAGGTATATTTGGGTTGTCGTGATCGAGGCATGCCCCAGGGAGTATTGGATCTGTTCGATGGGTGAACCGCCCTTATGCGCCAATTTTGCAAATGTGCGCCGGCAGTCGTGAGGTGCAAGATTATTGAAGCCCAATTTTTGAGCATATTCCAGGACCACATCATAGATCGCTTGT
>JBGOYO010000263.1:0-4878 GCA_041479715.1 Anaerolineae bacterium | reverse complement strand
TTCTCGAAAAATATCAGCTGTGGGACCGTGTTCCGGCGCCCGTACGCATTCACTTTACAGACGGAATCGAAGGCGCGATACCCGAGACGGTAAAACCTGGCGACCCTGTTTTGGATAATGTCCACAACACCCTGGTCGGAAATAACTACCAGGTTGCTCTGGCAGCCGTTCATGCTGCTAATGATTTAGGGTTCAGCGCAGAATTACTGCCCATACCACTGCAGGGAGAAGCTTCGCTTATCGGAAAGACCATCGCTGAGCGGTTAAAAAATCAGCTCGCTTCATACACAAATGCCAGAAAGCCTGCCTGCTTTGTAGCTGGCGGTGAGACCACGGTGACCATCAAAGGGAATGGCAAAGGGGGGCGTAACCAGGAGCTTGCACTCGGAGCTGTCAAAAGCCTTTCAACAGCCGCTCCAATGGTTTTAGTCACACTGGCGACGGACGGTGGGGATGGTCCAACCGATGCTGCGGGAGCTGTTGCCACCAACCAGACGTATTCTTCGGGCTTAGCAAAAAGACTTGAACCGCAAGATTATCTGATAAGAAATGATTCTTACAACTATTTTGATCAATTAGATGACTTAATTAAAATCGGCCCAACTTTGACCAATGTAAACGATCTACTTTTTATTTTCGGAGTATAAATTAATCTATCTTCACGTTGCGCAATCGTAAACTGTTACTAACCACAAACACACTGCTGAAAGCCATCGCTCCCGCCGCCAGCATCGGATTTAATAGACCCATCGCAGCCGCAGGGATCAGGATCACATTGTAAAAGAACGCCCAGAACAGGTTCTGTTTGATCGTTTGTAAAGTTATGCGTGAAAGTTTAACCGCCTTTGCCACCCCGCGCAGATCGCCGCTGATCAAAGTTATCGGTGCCGCCGCCATGGCGATATCCGTCCCGGTTCCAATCGCAATACCCACATCCGATTGAGCTAGTGCAGGTGCATCATTAATCCCGTCACCGACCATTGAGACCACTTTCCCATCCGCCTGTAGCTTTTTCACTTCCGCTGATTTATCACCGGGCAGCACTTCCGCCAGCACGGTGTTGATCCCCACCTGGTTGGCTATCCCTGTGGCAGTTTTCTGATTATCACCAGTGATCATGGCTATGCGCAATTTCATTTTTAATAATTCGCCGATGGCTGCTTTCGAGCTTTCTTTTACTGGGTCGGCAATCCCCACCACCCCCTCGAGTTTTCCATCCACAGCGATGAGCACAACTGTTTTTGCTTCATCTTGCAGCCGTGCGATTGCTGCTTCGCCATCTGTGATGGATATTCCCTGCGAATCCATCAGCTTTTTATTGCCTACCAGGATCCGGTTGGCACCCAAAACGGCTCGCACGCCCATGCCCGATTCGGTCGAAAATTCATCCGGCTGCACCAATGCGATACCTCGCTGACCTGCCTCCGCCACAATCGCTTCACCAAGCGGGTGCTCGCTTACTTTTTCTACAGAAGCTGCCATCCTCAGCAGTCTCAACTCCTCCTCTTGCTGATCTCCGTGATCATTCAGTATGACGATATCGGTGACTGCCGGCTGCCCCTTGGTGATCGTTCCGGTTTTGTCCATCACAACGATGTCAATTTTTCCCGCACGTTCCAAAGCTTCGCCTGATCGCAGCAGGATGCCCATTTCTGCACCTTTTCCGGTGCCCACCATGACCGCTGTGGGCGTTGCCAGGCCCATCGCACACGGGCAGGCAATCACCAACACTGCCACCATGTTGATTAGCGCACGATTGAACAAATCCAAACTAGAATTTGCTGGCAGTGGGATGATGAAATACCAGACCAGGAAGGTGATCAGCGCGATCCCTATCACTACCGGGACAAAGACTTCCGACACTTTATCAGCCAATTTCTGGATCGGTGCTTTACTTCCCTGGGCATCCTCTACTAAACGGATAATCTGAGCCAGAGCGGTCTCTTTACCGACTTTGGTTGCCTCAAAATTGAAGAAACCCAGCTTGTTTAAAGTTGCTCCGATGACCGGGTCGCCAGCTTTCTTTTCCACCGGCATAGATTCCCCCGTGAGCATGGATTCATCCACCGAAGAATGCCCATCCACCACCACGCCGTCTACCGGGATCTTCTCACCGGGTCTTACCAGTACGACATCGCCAATTATGACATCATCGACCGGCACTTCCAGCTCGATACCTTCTCGCACCACACGTGCGGTTTTTGCGCGTAGACCCATCAGCTTTTTAATCGCCTCGCTCGTCCGGCCCTTGGCTTTGGCTTCGAGATATTTCCCCAATCTGATTAACGTGATGATTACTGCGGAAGTCTCAAAATAAACGTGTCCGGGTACCGCTCCCAGGGTCACAAACAGCGAATAGATATATGCCACTGACGAGCCCATCGCTATGAGCACATCCATATTCGCTGACCGGTTACGCAGTGACTTATACGCCCCCACGTAATACTGCCACCCTACATAGAACTGCACCGGAGTTGCCAGCAAGAACATTACCCAATTCACCCATGGTTCCTCCGCCCAGGCTGGCATCAAAAGGTCACGCACCATCGCCAGGATAAATAATGGAATAGTGAACATCAGACCTGTGATCAGTAACCGGCGCTGCTTGTCGATTTCTTTTTGCCGTGCGATTTGTTCTGCATCTTCCGTTTCGGAACCTGTCTCAACCACCTCAAAACCGGCCGACTTGATTTCCCGCCGGAGTTCTGCCTGACTGACAATCGTCGGAATATATCGAATCTTGGCGTGTTCCGTAGTGAGGCTGACATTCACCTCGAGCACACCTTCGATCTTACTGACTGCCCGTTCGATCCGCCGGGCGTCGCTGTCATCGCTCATCCGCTTGATCAACAGGTCAGCTTCACCGGTCGCCACCCCATATCCCGCTTTGGTCACGCGCTCGATTAAGCTCCCTAATTTCGAAAGCTCGGGGTTGTATTCGACTGTTGCCCGTTCTGAAGACAGGTTGACATTGGCAACCGTGACCCCTTTTTCCTTTTTCAGGTTGCGTTCGACCGTCGCCACGCAGTTGGCACACGTCATTCCGGTGATGGGTAGAATCACTTGCTTCGATTGAGACATTAGATCTCCTGAAAACTGAATTAAGCAGTACACTCCACCTCGTCCCGTAGCGGGCATACCGCGTAATTCAGGATCAAATCATCAAATTAGCTCATTACAGGATATTCTATGGATGCCAGCAGCTCTTTGATTTTATCTTCAGTTGCCGGTGGTTCGAATTCGATAACCGCATTCCTTAAATCCTGATCTGCTCTGACTGATTTCACCCCCGGCATGTCGATCAGCTCAGACTGAATTGTGTGGACGCAATGCCCACAATTGATATTCGGTATTGAATATGTTACTTTGGTCGTCATTGCTTATCTCCTTGGTTGATTATGTAAATTTCTTCATTTCGAAGACATCCGCGATCTCTGCCAACACTCTTTCTCTCTCATCCGGGTTTTCACCACGCACCGCTGTGATCACGCAAGAATGCAGGTGCCCTTCCAGGATGATCCCACTTACCTTATCTAATGCTGCCTGAACAGCGTTGATCTGTTTGATCACATCAATACAATAGGTGCCATTTTCGACCATCTGCTCGATCCCATGCACATGGCCTTCAATATTTTTCAGTCGTTTCACCACATCTTCGTTCATATTCTCATCCATCTACCCCCCCCATGGGGGTGGGGGTATTATTATTATACTTTCTTTATCAATATTGTCAAGAGTATTTTGCTGAATCAGGTCTTGAAACGTACGCTACACGCCAAATTCTTCCCCCAGCTCGTCCATCCGCAGGCTGATTACCTGGCTGGCTGAATCGCGCCCCATGGTAACCCCATAGATGATGCTCGCCGCTTGCACAGTATTCCGGTTATGTGTGATTACGATAAACTGCGTTTTCTCACTCAGCTCGGTCAGTAAATCCCGGAACCGTCCCACGTTGGCTTCGTCCAGCATGGCATCCACTTCATCCAGGATGCAGAATGGCGTAGGTGATACTCTGAGTAGTGCGAAAACAAGCGCCGCTGCGGTAAGGCTCCTTTCGCCTCCTGATAGCAGCGAAAGCCCCTGCTCCCTTCTTCCCGGCAGCCGTGCTTCGATATCAATCCCGGTTTCGGTCATGTTATCCGGGTCGGTCAATGCTAATCTTGCTGAGCCGCCCCCAAACAGACGTGTGAAAATTTGCTTAAATTCCTGTGCCACGGCATCGAACGTGCGCTGGAACTCTCTCTCCATCAATAAATCCAGCTCAGCAATTACCTCCCTGATGTCCCCTTCGGCTTTCGTCAAGTCCTCCACCTGAGAGGTAAGGAATTCGAACCGCGCTTTAACTTCCTGGTACTCGTTTTGGGCTTCAGGGTTGATCGCGCCCATCCTACGGATTTGCGCCTTCTGCTGCCGTATCGTCTCCTCGAGCTCCGGGGATAACACCTCAACCTTGGGGAGTTGTTCGACCATTCCATCCAGCGGTAGTGGCTTCGGCCCTGAGACAGAATCGGTATAATCGAATGCCACCAGACCAAAGTCATCCTCGATGTGCCCGCGTAGGGTCTCAAAAGCTTCTTGGTGGTGTGCATAAGTTATTTTCGCCTGAGTGTACTGTTGCTCGGCGCTCCTGAGTGCCTGCCGGGCTTCCGTATCAGTGGATAACAAGCCGTTATGCTCCCTTTCCAGGTTGCTCAGCTGTTCCTCCATGGGTGTTACGATATTCGATAAAGCCGCAATTTTACCGGCAGTTTGGGTTTCTTCTCCGGAAGCTAAACGTATATTCTCATTTAAATTTTGAATATCTTGCTCTAGCTCGTCTGAGCGTCGGGTGAGGTCTGCGAGAGTATTTTCCAGCTGACTGAGACGCTCAGCTTTATC
>JBGOYO010000262.1:0-4883 GCA_041479715.1 Anaerolineae bacterium | reverse complement strand
GATCCGATCTTCTTGATCCCCGCTGCTGGGTTGACCATGGCGGAGCTTAGCATGCGAGATAAAAATCAATTGAGCCACCGGGCGGGCGCAGTTAAAGCTGCCTTGCCTGTTCTACATGCACTCCTCAAAGATTAGGCCCATGGATTTAGCCAAATTCGACAAGGATATGCTTTCCAAGCCGGGTATTTTGGGTTATCATAAGGTCGATGAGCCAGCTTAGCTATACCCTCCTCGTGGGTGCCATTGCCATTGTCCTGGGTATTATCCTATGCTTGGCTTTTTTAAGCTTAATAGGGCAATTAAATTTTAGTAACCCGTTCCGCAGGCAGCAGGATGGTATTGGCGGCAATAAACCAATGTGGGATATCGACCATCGCCGGCTGCGCGAAATCTATAACCTGATCTCCAAAGTCACTTCAACATTAAAATACCAAAATGTACTTGAAATCGCCCTGGACCTGGGTTCAAGAGTATTGGCGACACCGCATATACCTCCGGAACAGCTGGTGAGCGCCGTGTTACTCTTCACCCAGTCTGAAAATGAACATCCAAACTTAACCATAGGGACGTCCCGCCACTTTCCACAATCAGATATGCGTGTGGTCCTACCGGGTACCAGCGGGCTTATCGGAGAGGTGATCACCGAAGGTCTGCCTAAAAGTTGCGCTGAACCCTCCAAAGACCCGGAGTTAAGCCGGTTCATCGCACTACGTAACTCATCCGTTGCTTACTGCCTCCCATTAAGGTCCGGGTTGGATACCTATGGGGTGCTGCTTTTCGCCCATACTGATCCAGATTTTTTCACCCCCTCCAAGTGTGAGCTGCTGGATATCATTTCTCACCAGTCGGTCATCGCCATTCAGAACGCGCGTCTGTACAGTGACATCGAGCGCGAAAAAGAGCAGATGATTGAAATCCAACAGCAGGAGCACAAAAAACTTGCGCGTGACCTGCACGATGGCCCCACCCAATCCATGGCAGCCATTGCCATGCGGTTAAATTTTGCCCGTCGCTTATTGGAGCGCGATCCCAAGGCTACCGCCGATGAGCTCATGAAAATCGAGGAGCTTGCCCGCCGCACGACAAAGGAAATCCGCCACATGCTCTTCACCCTGCGACCGCTGGAGCTTGAATCACAAGGTTTGATCGGGGCGTTGAAAGCAATGGCAGAAAAAACGCACGAGACCTATGACCAGAACGTCATCGTCGAAGCTGAAGAGAAAGTCATTTCCCATCTTGAGATGGGCAGGCAAACTATCATCTTCTATATCGCCGAAGAAGCGATTAACAACGCCTGCAAATATGCCCAGGCGAACCACATCTGGGTGCGCATGAAAGACTATGACCAAGACCTTGTGATGCTTGAAGTCCAGGATGATGGTGTTGGTTTTGATATGAACGGCATTGAAACCACAACCGAACAGCGTGGCAGCCTGGGACTTAGAAATATGAATGAACGCACCGAAATGATGAGCGGCATTTTCCGAATAGACTCGAGCCCCGGGAAAGGCACCATCATCCGTGTGCTGATCCCCTTAACCTCAGAGGCCGCTGAACGATTACGCCGAGGCGGTTGATTTACAATGCCCGTCTCAGGAAACCTATACTATTCACTCCATTGTGAACGAGGGACGGAAAATCCCCCATTGGTGCTGATCCATGGCGCGGGAGGCACACACCTTTACTGGCCGCCGGAGATTCGCCGTTTACCCGGGTATTGTGTTTATGCGATAGACCTACCAGGGCATGGGAAATCGGAGAGCAGCGATGGCCAGCAAACGATCGGGGATTATGCCCGCCACCTGGTTGGGTGGTTGGAATCAATCCAGCTTCGGCGGGCGGTTTTCGTAGGTCATTCGATGGGGAGTGCGATTGCCCTGGCAATGGCGATCTATCATCCGGAGTATGTTGTGGGATTGGGCTTGATCAGCGCTGGGGCGCGCCTCAGGGTCAACCCGGATATATTGAGTTTTGCCTCTGATCAAACCACCTTCATGAAAGCCGCCGATCTCCTGGCGTCCTATTCTTTTAGCACCGAGACTTCCGCTCGGCTGATCGAATTGTCCTCCAAGCGCATGCTGGAGACCCGCCAAAGCGTTTTTTTAGGAGACCTCCTGGCTTGCAATTGCTTCGACGTAATGGACCATTTGGAATTTGTCGATCAACCCACATTGGTGGTATGCGGGGACGAGGATCAGATGACGCCCTTACGCTACGCTCAATATCTGTCGAATACCATCCCGCATGCCCAATTATGTGTGATCCCGAATGCCGGGCATATGGTGATGCTGGAACAGCCACACCTCGTCGCCAATGGATTGCTTTCTTTCCTGGGAGCGGTTTCATTTCATCCGGGTGAGGGTTTTTGATATGTACGTTGCTATTGAAGGTGTCATCGGAGTGGGCAAAACTACCCTGGCGCGCTTGCTTCAACCCGCATTCCAATCTGCCCTGGTACTCGAGGTCTTCGAAGAAAACCCATTCCTATCAGATTTCTATTCTGACCGCCAGCGCTATGCATTCCAGACCCAGATTTTCTTTCTGCTCAGTCGCTACTACCAACAACGTCGCTCAGTCCCCGAGATCCTTAAACGCGGCGATTCGTTGATCACGGATTACACATTTACCAAAGATGCCTTGTTCGCGCGCATCAACCTGGCCGGTGACGAGCTGGATATGTACTACCGCGTGCACGATGCCCTAGCTGAGAAGATCCCGCTCCCGAACCTGATTGTTTACATGCGCGCCGATATCGACGTGCTGATGCAGCGCATTGCTTCGCGCGACCGTCCTTACGAGCGCAATATGGAGCGCGATTATATTGACGAATTAAGTCGTGCCTACGATTCATTTTTTATCGATAACCACGCCCGGAATGTGGGCGAAAGTGTGGCCGTCCTCACCCTGGATACCAATGAGCTCGACTATGTCCGCCGGGTTGAAGATCTTAAGCTGGTCGAGAACCGGATCCGCCAAACGCTGAAACAGGTGCCCTTCCAGGCCACCCTGCCTATGATCGACGAGCTGTGAGATTGAGGTTTTAATCGACTAAAATTATCCCAGTTGACGGCGCTGCACAAGGTAAATCTGATCAGGTGAAATTCAGGATAAAGCACAACCATGCGGGACAAGCGATATACAAATCATAATGATCATCGGTCTGGGGGTAAATATGCGCATTAACCGGAACATGTTGCTCAAACTGGCTAATGATACGGTAGAAAAAAGCGTGAAAGCTGATCGCTCCATCATCGCCATTTACCTGCAGGGGTCGTTGTTAAGCGATGAGCCACTGATTGGCAACACCGCGGATATTGACCTGTTTTTTGTTCACAATGATGATGTGTCTCTTGAGCGCGAGATTGTCAGGGTGTCGGATGAGGTGCATCTCGATATCTCCCACCATTCTCTCCGTGCCTATCGCCAGCCGCGCGAGCTGCGCGTGGACCCTTGGCTCGGGCCGGTGATCTACAACTGTAAGATCATGTACGATCCGCAGCATTTTATCGACTTTGTGCAGGCCAGTGTGAGAGGCCAGTTTACTAATCCGGAAAATGTGGTTACACGGGTGCAGAAACAGGCCGTCCATGCCCGCGAAATGTGGGAATCGTTCAATAACGCCCCTCACCAGCCTGATTCACAGGAGGCATCTTTATACCTCCAGGCTCTGGAACATGCCGCGGATGCCATCGCCGGATTAAATGGCCATAACCTGACTGAACGCCGCTTCCTGCCCTCCCTGCTGCAGCATGCGGAGGCTGTCCACAAGACAGGTCTATATAAGGGCTTTCTGGGGCTTTTAGGTGCTTCAGCGGTGGATGGTAATGAAATGCGCACCTGGCTGCCTGAGTGGCAAGCTGCATATGGCTCGCTGGCTGAGAACCAGGCCCCGGTTCGCTTAAATCCCCACCGGTTGCTATACTACGAGCGCGCAATTGAGGTCATGCTCGATGGTCAGACTCCCCATGATGCCCTTTGGCCCTTGTGGCGTACCTGGGCCCATCTGATCTGCGCTCTCCCTGGTGATTCAACCCATCGGGCTGCCTGGCAAACCGCCGGTGAGAGGTTGGGTTTGCTGGGAGAGCCATTCATCGAGAAAATTGAGGCCCTGGATGCCTACCTCGACCAGGTTGAGGAGCTGTTGGAAAGCTGGGGTCGCGCAAACGGGATCCAGGCCCCTACGTAAATCCCATTTTTCAAACCAATCCGTGGACCATTTTTTACTCTTTGATATCAAACAATTATGCATGATATCATACAAATAATAACATAAACCACATTATTTATAGCGTTTTCTGATTAAGGTTTCACGTGAAACATATCTGGGTGTGTGGCGAGATCGCTCCTCTAACCCTGGCCTGGTTTCACGTGAAACAATTTATATTGGCCTCCAATGGCACGAACAGACCTTCATTCCCCCTCGTATCATCGTCTATACCGCCGATTACCCGGGCTGAATTCGCCAGAAACAGTATCTAAAACCCCAGAAGGATATCGATAGCAATCAACTTGCTACCCACTGACCCCAGGTTTAAGAAGCATTGATGATCCTGTCAGCCAATGTATACTTGGGGATAATTCTTGCTATTTGGAGCACCAGACCTGCTCCTAAACGCTGCCCCAATCGAATTTAGCTGCTCAATCGAGGCGGCACAGCACATGACACATTCGGGTCGAGTTCGTGCTTTGGCTCATCGAGAAAGAGCACTAGAGGGTCGTACAGCAGATCCGGGCCGATCATCAGCCGCTGTTTTATCCCGTTTGAGTAGGTTCGGACGGGATTTTTGGCACGTTCTTCAAGGTGCACCAGCTCCAATAGCTCCGTGATACGGCTCTCTGGTGGGTTGTATAGCCAGCAGCTGAAGCGCAGGTTGTTGAGCGCG
>JBGOYO010000261.1:0-4884 GCA_041479715.1 Anaerolineae bacterium | reverse complement strand
GCTGGTTGCAGATGGGGCACCGGTTGATGTTTTTTGCTTTCCCGCCGGCGATGGTTTCACAATATTACAGCTAACGATGGCTGCAATAACAAGAGTGAAAGCAAGCATTTTATATAGTAGGTGAAATAAATTGGGCGATTTTTGCGGTTGCATCAATGTCCTCCTAGAATTTATCAACCTGCGGATAGGCCATTAAAAACAAAACGAAATCCACCTTGCTATGGGATTCCGTTTTGCTTTCTCCAGGCCGTTTATGGATAAATCCGGGAATGCGTCAACCTGGTTTAATGTTCTATTAATTTAAGAAGATGATAACATAACACGAAGTGGATTTCAATGTAAATATAATAAAAAGGCGATTATTACCATTCCTATCTTTTCCATGAAGTTGAGAACCCAACCCTGGGTTAAATAAAAAGAGCCGGCCTGTCATAACAGGTCGGCTTCGATACCATTTCTACAATTCCGCTGGTCCCTACGGCATCTGGATCAGACCCAGCATGTTGCCATCCATATCCTTGGCAATTGCAACCAGCTTGCCGCCCCCCACGTCTCTCGTCTCCTGGGCAACCTGAGTCCCCGCTTCGCGCAGGGATTGCAGGCTTTGCTTGATGTCACTGACCTGATAGTATGTCGTAGCCCCGGTCATCCCTTGCTTGAAACCATTAGGGTCCAGGCCGATATCCTGGTTGCCTATCCTGTACCCAACGTAGTATGGCTCATCCATGATCGGCTGGACGCCTAATAGTGTGTTGTACAGCTTCTTAGCCTGGGATATATCCCTGACTGGATAGATAATGGTTGTAAATCCTTCGTTCATTTTGAGCTCCTTCTTTATAATTTTTTGTCCCCGGAGAAGCGGATATATTTGCTACCCATTCTTCTTATTATTTCCACCACTTTTGGGAAAGCAGGGCTAAGTTTATCAATGAACCGATATACCTGCTCATAACCTGGTTTTTACTAAGATCATCACCTGATTGCTTTCAAGTGCCCGTCCTATGACTGTGCCGTAGTAGCAGCGGATGTGTTTTTCACCGGCACCGTGGCTGTCGCCTGCAGGAAACCGATGTACATCAATATGGCGCCCAGGAATTCACTCAGGAACAGAAAATCTGGCAAACCCATTCCGACAAATGAGCCGCCGATAGCTGGCATAAGAGCCCCGATGGCAATCAGGATGTTGCCCACCATGCGGTTGAACAGCACTCTCTTGCGCCAGAAAATGTAAGCCGAATAAATGGCCCCACCCACCAGGGTGATGGTGCCGTATGTGTTGAGCAGAATGGTCAGCAGGACGATCACCCCTGAACGTGTCAGGATATCCTTGTATTGCGATGACAGCGGAACTCCAGTGCTGTAGCCGGCAGCAGTAGGTGTAATCGGTGCGAATAGCACCAGCACCACCGCCAGCAGGCTGACGACGGTCAGAATGATATTCAGCGTGGTCGCAATGCCTCGCCGGCGCACCAGCAGGTTGATCGTCCCCTGTCCAAGCCAGGCAGCGGTCAGCATGGCACCGCACAGGTACCATAATTTGAGTGCGATCGGGCTGAACGTGAATAGCAGGATGACTTCAGTTAAAGCGCCGACCCCATACAGCACCAATCCGATGCCCCATAACAATAAGTGTGCCCCATGCCGGTCGCGGAAGCGGCTGAATACAGCAGCTGCAAACACAAAAGTAATGATCGTTGTCAAAATTGGCAGGTAATGCATTTTTCACTCCATGTATTGGATTGGGATTATAAGAATTATGGCTTCAACGAGCGCCGTGTTGGAGTGATTCGTATGTATCCAGCAGGGTGATAATGATCAAATCGGAGAACGCGTTCATCTTGCGGAGCAGATCCGACCAGATCTGGGGTGAACGAACGTCTGCGTTTTCATAGGCTGCCAGGATCGCATCCATCACCGAGGTGCGGAAGAATTGAAAGGCATGCGCCGCCTCCACACTGGTCAATCCCACCCGTTGGCCGCGTGATGCATACTCATATCCCAATGACTTGGCTTCAGCCTCCAGGCCCTCATCGGTGGAGGTTAGATGGCCGATCAGCCCCTGCACCAGCGAGCGTCCACTCAAGCGGTACTGCTCCCGGGCCTCATTATCCATCTTGCGATACCAGCTCTCCTCCTCCAGGTTTCTCTCGCTGATCTGCACGCGCGTATTCCGTAAAACGTTGGCATATACCGATGGTGCCTCGGGTGCTGCGCTCTCCCACCTCGTGTGCATGCGGATCTCCACATCCGAGCGCCTGAATCGCCGGTGACCTCCCTGTGTGCGCTGGGAGGGAAGGTATCCATGGTCCGCCCATGCCCTGACGGTGCTTGGGTGAACCCCCAGTTGTTGTGCCGCCTCACTTAAACTAAGCCATTCGTCCATTACTCAACCCGGGTTCGAATTTTGTATTACAATTCCCAACTTTATCAGGTTCTTTTTATTTCAACAATGTAGATTTCCTTAGAATTTGTATAAAGGATTCTTAGGAATACTAATAATAAAAACTGGCTGCGGTGGTTGACTGCAGCCAGTTCTTAATCAATTAATGTAGGTATATAAGCAACTCAGGGTTTCAAATCCCAATAGGACATTTGGATCACTCGGTAGGTGTAGTTGGCAATTGTATCAGGGCTGACGAACACCCCGTAGCGGCCGAAGGTATATTTATTATCGAAAATCTCGGCAATCTGATATCCATTGGCATAAATCGTCAGTGTATTGCCGATCGCTTTGATTCCCATGATGTTTTGCTTGTTGGTCCCTGCAATGATATAGCTACTTGGGCTCCAGCTCACCAGCTCAACGGTGGTGTAAGGGTTGGCGCCATCCAATCGGAAGACGTGCAACGAGCCATCGCATGAGAATGCCACCACATATCCATATGACACACCCGCCTGGTGCTCAGGCCCGCGGATGATCAATCCATAGGCGTCCTTGCCGGTGCAGCTACCCGAATCAAACTTCGATTGCAGGTAGAAGTCAGACAGCTCGTGCCAGGTGAAATACCAGGTGCTGAACCCGGGCACTTTCCCCGTGACGTAGAATTTGCCGTCCGTCACGCTGATCTTGAGGTAGTTGGTGTTGGGCAGCAGTCCTGTTTCAGGTTTGACCCAATCGCTCATGTTCCCCCCATTCATCGGGTCATCGAAGGTAGCCGTGCCATAAGTTGCTACCGGGTCAAACGGGCCCGCCGCCGGGGTGACGTTGGCAGTTGGTCCGGCTGCTATGGGTGGGATATCCACGGAGAGGGTATAACTCTCCTTACCATCACCCGTCGTCACGCTCAGGTAGTAATCCTGTGTGGTGGGCAGGGTTCCAGACCAGGTGGTCTGTTGCGCAGATGGGAGCAGAAGGTATCCATCCACTCCGAAGACGCCTAAATAAACATCCCCATTGGGTGACTGAATTTTAACGCTCATCGTCTGGGTGGCGTTGGCTGCCAATACATAGTATAGAGTTTGCCCCGAATCCAACACGCCTTCAACCACAGCGCCTGTGCCGCCAGCTGCAAACTGGATCCGGCTGGCCGGAGGAAGTGGAGCTGGTGTGGGCGGCGCTGGAGTGGGGGGCACCTGTGTCGGTGGAGGCGCAGTTGTAGGAACCGGCGTAGTCGTCACCAGTACGGCGGTGGGTGGGGCGGAGGTGAAAGTCGCCTCTGCCGCGATCCCCGTGGTCGCAGTCGGCGCGATAGGCTGCTGGGTCGTTATCGTTGGCGGGGGACTGCTTGCCGGTAGCTTGCAGCCTGCTACTCCAACGGTCAGCAGCACCAGCAATACGCAGGTGAATAATACTCTTTTGTTCATCTTCGCCTCCTTAGATCCCGATGCAAAATCCGAATGAGGATATTCTACATCATTTTGAGATTCGCTTAGGTAAATCTAACAGCAATTCGGATGCAACTAGCAAGCCAGAAAGCGAGCGAGATACCGAGCCGGATAGCGAGCGAAAATTGCGAGCTAAAGAGTCAAGCGTCATACACTCGGATGGCAGCGTTGCCTTCCAGCGGACAGTTATGCTCGCAAATCCCACAACCGATGCACACCTCCCGCAGCACGCTGGGCCTCTGCACCGTGCTGGTCTGTCCGCTCGCATCCATCACCTGGGCCTTTTCCAGCCGGATAGACTTGTGCGGTGTGGGGCACATCTCCTCGCATACGATGCACGGCACTCCGCTCGCCCACGGCAGGCAGCGGTTGCGGTCGATGCTGGCCTTGCCGATCACCGTCAGCCGTTTTTCCTCCAGTGCCATCAGTGGGATGGCGCCACTCGGGCAAACCTGTCCGCAAGCTGTGCAGCCGTAATCGCAGTACCCCACTCGCGGCACCACCAAAGGCGTCCAGATGCCCGCTACCCCAGCCTCGAAAAGTGCCGGCTGGAGGGCAGTGGTGGGGCAGATTTTCATGCACTGCGAGCAGCGTAGGCAGGTGGAAAGGAACGCGTTTTCATCTTTGACCCCAGGTGGGCGGATGCGCAACGAATTATCCTGCTGCAGGCGCAAGTCGGTGCCAAGCAGCAGCACCCCGGCGACCCCGGTCGCCATAGCTCCTAAAGCCTGCCGTCGCGACAGGTCAAACTCCTGCTTGGGGGCGGGTTTCAACGATAATTTGAAGCGGATGTCTGCTGGCTTGCAGTTGGCCATGCAATCCAGGCACACGGTACATTCAGACGGCATGATGTGAAGGTTCGAAGGCGTTGTATCGACCGCCCCCGGTTTGCATACAATGGCGCAGCGGGTGCACTCAGTGCAGGCGCTCCCGATTACCGGTCTGAACAGTGAGATTTTGGAGAGAAGACCTAATAATGCTCCGAGAGGGCAGAGGTAGCGGCACCAGAAGCGGTGAGCCAGCAAGTTCAGGCTGATCATCCCGAAAAACAGGGCAGCG
>JBGOYO010000260.1:0-4885 GCA_041479715.1 Anaerolineae bacterium | reverse complement strand
GTTGGGAGCGCTCTCAGCACTGATGGAACGAGAGGGGATGACGGGTGCCGAGCTTGCTGCAGATACCTGGCTGAAGGTGATCATCTCCAGGGTACCGCCCAAATACGCCGACCTCAACCGCCAGGCGTTCCAGGCCGGACGGGAGGTAGCAGTCTGAACCACAGATTACACTGATTTCTGGATTTCGCAGATATGAGCCATCATTTAAATGACGCTGAAGTTCATCAAACACAAGCAACTGCCATTCAAGGCAGGTATTGGGGATAAGATACCCCAGTAGACTGGGAGCATCTTATGGATCACAAATCCTTCACGGACGGTTACTTCGCAGAAGTAAAATTACAATGTGATAAAGCAACGCCTGGACCCTGGATTTCATATTTAAAAATGTCGACTTCATTCGCCAAGCTTTCAAAAAATAAAGGGAACAGATTGTTTTTTAAACTACTATCTGAACTATGCATTACGCTGATAGTTTTTTGATTTCGTATACTAATCAGCGAATTACATTGGTGTACGAACTTTTCTTGGTGTTCACCACGCGGCGATATTCAAGGCTTTTAGCTCCGAAATTTAACAGGAGTCCAACTTCTAATTGATACGCTTCGAGGTAGTTTATCGCCTGAGCCAAGTGTACATCTTCCAATTTAGAGATGGCCTTCAGTTCTACTACCACCTTTTCTTCCACTAAAAAATCCACTCTTCGAGTACCGATCTCCTCACCGGCGTAAAAAACCTGCATTTCAAGCTCTCGTTGAAATGACAATCCCTGCTGTCTCATTTCTAGGGCTAATGCCCGCTGATAGATCACCTCTTGAAAACCATTCCCCAACGTGGAATGGACTTTCATTGCTGCCCCAATGATCTTTTTCGTAATGTCAGAATGCAAATAGTGTTTATCGCTCATCATCGATTATTCCGGCAATTGTCCTCTTCTGTGTAATCCTCAAATCTGCGTAATCAGCGGTTCAGACATCATCCCCCTCCTTTTAGGTTAAGCAGCACAACACCACCGATGATCAGCACCAACCCTGCCATTTTGGGGATATTGAAGGATTCGTGGAAGGCCAGGATGCCAATCGTGGCGATCAGGGCAGTGCCCAGACCCGACCAGATGGCGTAAGCTGTGCTCACCTCGATCTTCTTGAGTGCCAGCGCCATGAACACGAAGCTGATGCCGTACATCACGAACATCAACACCGACGGCATGAGCCGCGAAAGCCCCTGTGAAACCTTCATCATGGTTGTGCCCACCACTTCGGTCAGGATGGCAATTAACAGGTAGATCCAATACAACATATGTAACCTCCGTCATCAAAGTGTGTTGGCAGGGTCCAAATGACCGGTTTCCTGTCGGACCTTTGCTCAGCTCAAATACCCATTGGTTTCAGAACGGTCAGGCTCACCTTTTCCAGATAGCCAGCTCATCCAATCCTGACACAGCGCATGGAAATCGACCCGCCCCAGAGTTTATCGGCAAAGAAGCTGACCGGCTCAGTCGCCTCCTTCAGCCCCAGAACATACAGCAAGGGCAGGTAATGCTCAGCGGAGTTCACTGCCAGCAGAGCGGGCTTGCCAAATTTCTCGTAATGGACGATCGAGTCGTGGTCGCCCTCAAGGATCCACTGGGTGACTTGGGCATCAAATTCAACCGCCCAATCGAAAGCCTGATCCTCCCACACCATCAGGCGAAGGTTGTGCACGATGTTGCCACTCCCGACGACCAGCACCCCTTCCTGGCGCAGCTGCTGCAGGGCGCCACCCAGCTGGTAATGCCCGGCCGGATCAATCGAGCGGTCGAGGCTCAGCTGCACCACCGGCAGATCAGCCTGCGGGTACATCCGGCACAGCACTGACCAGGTGCCGTGATCCAGCCCCCACGACTGATCGAGCTGGATTTTGTCTTCACCGAGCAGGTTGGCGACCCGAGCTGCCAGCTCAGGTGAACCCGGGGCGGGGTACTGCTTTTCAAATAGTGTCTGTGGGAAGCCGTAGAAGTCGTGGATCGTGCGGGGTGCCTCCATAGCTGTAACCTGGCTTCCCCGTGTTTCCCAATGGGCTGAAATGCACAGGATGGCTCTGGGTGTGGGGATGTGCCTGGCGGCTTCCTGCCAGGCTAGGCTGAACTCATTGTCTTCGATGGCGTTCATCGGGCTGCCGTGCCCAAGGAACAAGACCGGCATGCGAGTGTTTTCCAATGCTTTCCTCCGTGACTTGATAGGCTCGATTTTGGATGCCTAAATTTACTACCGAAAAGCTATAAAGGCAAGAATAAGATTTAACCACAACGGTGCGCAATGAGAGCGCCCTACGACACTAAGTACACAAAGGAATTTTTGGAATAAGACAAGAAGGCAATCAAGTAACTGGGTGACTAGGTGATTGGGTGATTCGGTAAGCAAATCATCATTCACCAGTCATTCGTTGATAAAAGCGCCTTAACCGAACATCGGTCGGCTGATATAATCACGCCATGACCCCAACCTACAAAATCATCCTCAACCCGGCCGCGGGGAATGGCAACGGTAAGAATGCCCAACCCCACATCGAACAGCTCTTCACCCAACACAACCTGAGCTTCAGTATTACCCGCACCGAAAGAACTGGGCACGGCATCGAATTGACCCGCCAGGCAGTAAAGGAAGGCTGTGAGCTGGTGATTGCGGCGGGTGGTGACGGCACCGTCAATGAAGTGGTCAATGGGCTGATGTTGAGCAAGTTGGAAGGGACTGCCATCCCACCCATGGGTGTGCTGTGTGTTGGGCGGGGCAACGACTTTGCCGGCAGTATGGGCATCCCTTCGGACCTCGAGGGTGGGGTGCAGGCGTTTATCGCTGGGTCCAGGCGCACGGTTGACGTTGGCCGCGTGACAGGTGGCAGCTACCCACAGGGTAGATATTTTGCCAACTGTGTGGGCGTGGGCTTCGATGCCATCACCACCATCGAGGTCCACAAGCTGCCGCGCTGGGGCGGGTACCTGGCATTTATGGTCGCCGTGCTCAAAACGGTGTTTCTCTATAATAAAGCTCCCCTGGCACGCATCGAATTTGATGGAAATGAGATCACTCAGCGTTCGCTGCTGATCTCGATCATGAACGGGCGCCGGTTGGGGGGCGGTTTCATCATGGCGCCCAATTCACTTCCGGACGATGGGTTGTTTGACCTGTGCATCGCCGAGCAGATGAGCTCACTTGAGGTGATCAAGATGATCCCGCATTTCACCCGCGGCGACCAGGCTACCCAGCCTGCGATCAAGACCGGTCAGGCGGCCAGGATCAGCATTACCGCCCAGGATGGCCCACTGCCCGCCCAAACGGATGGTGAGATCATCTGCGTGGACGGCAGCCGCCTGGACGTGGAGGTGCTCCCGCGGCAGCTCGAAATCATCTGCAAACCCCAGGCAGCTTTGGTGTGAGCGTATCGCATGCGCTGGTCGTCAATGTATTAAAGGGCCTCACTAGCCTGATCTGCCGCATCGATGATAAAGAGCTGGAGCGCGTCCCACGGCAGGGACCGCTGATCATCTACACGAATCACGTCAACATCCTTGAGATCCCGATCATCTATACCCACCTGCAGCCGCGTCTGGTGCGCGGGATGCTGCTCGCCGAGCGCTGGGAGATCCCCGTGGTGGGCTGGGGGCTGGACGTGACCCGGACGATCCCTCTGCACCGCGGTGAGGCGGACCTGCCTGCCATGCGCATGGGGCTGGAAGCCCTGGAGAACGGTGAGATTCTCATCGTTGCCCCTGAAGGCACGCGCAGCCATGATGGGAAGCTGCAGCCTGCCCACCCGGGGGTGGTGCTTCTGGCACTGCACAGCCATGCACCCCTGCTGCCAGTTGCGTTTTATGGGGCGGAGAACTACACTGCCAACTTGCGCAGGTTAAGGCGCACCGATTTTCACCTGCGGGTGGGGAAGCCTTTCCACCTGGAGACGCACGGAGAAAAAGTGACCCACGAGGTGAGGCAGGCGATAGTGGAGGAGCTGATGTACCAGCTGGCACTCGTCTTGCCGCCGGAGTACCGGGGGCATTATGCCGATGGATCGGCAGCCAGTACGCGATTTATCAAATATCCGTAGGGGCGAAGCATCAGCGGGGTTGCTATCTAAATCTTCACTTCCATTCTAGCTGATGCTTCGCCCTTTTCGTATATGTAGCCGGGATCTACCAGCCCCCGACGTTTAGAGGGGGTTGATCCCGGCCTTTTCTTCCTTCGCCATTACCTGGGTTCTGCCAGCCCCCGACGTTTAGAGGGGGTTGATACCAATTTGCCACCCTCCCCCCATATTCTTTTTTTGAATATGGGGGGATTGAGGGGGGTATTCTTTTGTAGCCGTGATCTGCCAGCCCCCGACGTTTAGAGGGGGTGATCCCGGTCCTTTTCTTTGTTCGTTATCACTGGCATTGGTTGGCCAGTTTGTGCAACCCTGGATGATCGAAAACGTATATACTCCAGGCAAATAAATATCCAAAAAGGAGAACGAAATGACTACCGAAACTACCCCCATTCAAATTATTCGCGAAAAACCAAAGGTGATTTACCGCAGTGGTGCTGGCGATGCAGTGTATGGATTTGGTCTGATCGGTGCCTGGGTATATTTCATTGGTCACGCTACTACATTTGGGTTGGGTGTATTAGGATTTTTAAAGGGCATCATCTGGCCGGCGATGCTTGTATATGAGCTGCTAAAGTATTTACATCTATAGACGCTCACCCAATAATATTTCTGAAATATCAGGTAGCAGGTTGGAATTCGCTCGTAAAACCATCCCATTCGACCCAACGTGCCATTCTTTCTACCTGATGAGCAGATAAACCATACAGCCATCTACCAAAAAACAGAAAGCCGGGATCAGCCTGCCCCCGACGTTTAGAGGGGG
>JBGOYO010000259.1:0-4924 GCA_041479715.1 Anaerolineae bacterium | reverse complement strand
CCATGTTGCGCGCCGACAGGATGAAAAGCGGCAGGATAATAATGCTGATCAACGTCAGGCGCCATTCCAGGGTCAGCATAACCACCAGGACCGCCGCAGCCTGGATGACGTTGGTGATGAGGCTAACGATGGTATTGCTGATGGCATTCTGCGCCCCTACCACATCATTGTTGAGCCGGCTCATCAGCTCGCCTAGCCTGGTATTGGTAAAGAAATGCAGAGACATGCGCTGCAAGCGGGAGTACAGTGCCACCCGCAGGTCATAGATCACCCCCTCACCAACAACCGCATTCAAGCGCCGCTGGATCACACCGAGCAAGCCACCCACTGCCGGGATTAGCAGCAGGGCAATTGCCAACAGCACCAGACGATGCACATTCCCCGAGGGGATGGTCTTGTCAATCAGGTCGCGCAGGATCAGCGGGGTCAGCAGGGTGAGACCGGTAGAGATCAGGATCAGGAGCAGCATGGTCACCAGATGCCAGCGGTACGGCTTGGAGTAGGCTAATACCCGCCGCAATAGCCCCAGTGTGACCTTAGGTTTTTCGTCAGTTGAGCTCAGGTATGAGAACCAACCACCACCATGAAATCCCATCGATGCCTCGCATTCAAGAACGAATGGCAATTATAACCCATCCATTATTCGTAATCTACATGGTGGGTTTTTAAAATGATTGGACTCGAGGCGCGACCGATTTGTGCACATCCGAATGAGCTGGGAGCGAAAAGATCCAATTTTTTCACATGTTGAAGGAGGGTTTATATGATCCGCAGACTACGAACGCACTCACACATGGCTGAAGGTTACAAGCCACACTTGTTTATACATGTACTTGATCTTATAATCTTAAGCATATACGGTGATTGCTGATATATCATCATAAGAGGTAAACCACGGGGGCGAAAAAAGTAATTCGGTTGTTTGTCCGGAGGAGGAGATCACTATGATGCGCTCCAAATATTCATCGCTCATTGGGATGGTAGTTGCATTAATTCTTTTTCTCGGGCTTGATCGATGGCAGGATAGGCAGGGACGATTAGCCCAGCAAAACTCCGAGTTCCAAACGTATATGATTTGGATAATCGTAATTGGATTAGTCATAGGCGTTCTCTTGTACGGATTAAGCTGGTTGACACTTTTTCAGAGCCAGCGGTCATCTCCAATCAGTATCATCTTTATCATCGTCGGAGTAATCGTTTATATTTATCCGGTTTTATACCTTTGGGCTCCTGCGTGGATCTCATGGCTACCCCTACCCTATATTTATTCCTATAGCACACCATTCGCGTATACAGGGATCTTTCTCGCCGTATTAGGGTTTTTACATTTTTCCCTGCCAAAGTCTATGTAAAACAAATCCTCGTTTCTACAGGCGATTTCCTGTTAATATCGTATCCTGCATGTGTGAATTTTCCTTTTTATGCCCCTGAAGTTGTGCTGATGGTCAGGTAAAGAAATTCTCCAACTACAAATCCAACTGCCACCCCATCAAGTATCCATTGACTCTCGCATAGATTTGTGTGATACTGTAATTATCATTCGGTGGCCATACCACCTTAAAATGCTATCCCACCATATAGGAGGTGATGTCAGCCATGTCAAGTGATAGTATAAGACCCAGCGCTGCAGCATCCCTCCTCCAGATTGGATAAGGGAACTGCAGCGCGCCGGAGAGTCGCCCAAAACGCGGCTCTCTGTGTTTAATCTAAATGGATCAGGTTAAGCAGCTGTTCAAGCGGCATGTTTGCCAGGGAGTCCAGCCGGAGGTCGGCTTCGGCCAGATTTAATTGCCTGGTGAGCGCATTGGGCACGGCTACGCAGTACAACCCGGCCTGCTTGGCTGAGTGGATGCCGAGGGGGGAATCTTCCAAGGCAACCGTTTCGTCCGCATGCACCTGCAGCGCATATAACACCGCCAGGTACAGCTCTGGGTCAGGCTTGACGTTTTGCACGTCATCCGCGGCCTGGATACAATCGAAATAATCCCGCAGTCCCAAACGGGTGAGGTGCCCGGTCACCCACTGGCAGGAGCTGCTGGAGGCCAGGCCAATCTTCAGCCCAATCTTACGGGCAGTTTTGAGATAATCTACCACTCCAGGCAGCACTTCCTGCGCCTCGATCATGGCGTTCTCATTTTTGCGGCGTTCCAATTCAACACCGTCCCAATCCACCGGATCACTCACCAGTTTCTCCAGCTCATGGCGCGGGTCAAACACGGCTTGAGTGGTGCCGATAATCTGCGACCAGGTTGAGAACGGCAGGGACTGCCCAAAGCAGCGGTAAACCTCCACCCACGATTGTAAGGAGGGTCCCTCGGTTTCGAGCACCAGGCCATCAAAATCGAAAATCAGCGCACGGATCATTTCTCAGCCTTCCGAAAAATTCCAGGAAGCTATTATAATGGGCTTACGATATTAAAGTGAGTGATTAAAATATGAAGACCCTCCTTCTCCTTCGACATGCCAAATCCAGCTGGAAACAGCCGGAGATGAATGACCACGACCGGCCTTTAAATAAACGCGGCAAAAAGGAAGCTCCCAAAGTGGGGATGTACCTGAAGGCCAACGACCTCGTCCCAGACCTGATCATCAGCTCCACTGCCCGCCGAGCGCATGACACTGCCCAGGCTGTAGCCGAGGAGAGCGGTTTTGACAAGTCAATTGAGCTGTACCAGGATCTATATATGAGCGAACCCAGCTGCTACCTGGATATACTCCACCGCCTCCCAGATAGCGCCAATCGGGTGCTGGTGGTGGGGCATAACCCCGACCTGGATGAGCTGCTGACCATGCTGACTGATGTGAACGAGCACATGACCACCGCTGCCCTGGCACAGATCAATCTGCCCATCTCAAGCTGGACCGAACTGAATGAGGCTACCGATGGCCGGCTGCAAAACCTTTGGGCGCCGCATGAAAAAGAGGCTGACAACTAGCCGCTGCCGCGCCTGATTACTCCCCCCACCAACATCAAAATCACCCCACCAGCCGCCATCACGACGACGGCAATGACCAGGATGCTCCCCAAACGGTCTGCTGCGCCTGGGCTGGCGTTCGTTAGCGCCGGGTCAGCAGTCAGGGTTGAAGTGGTGGTGACCACGGCTGTTGCAGTGGGTGTAGGCGTGCGGGTGGGTTTACGGGTTGCCGTAGCCACCCGGGTGGCTGTGCCGGTGGGGCTGGGAGTCTCCGTCGGACCGGGCGTATTCCCCAGCCGGATGATCAGGACATCTCCCACGTAGAGCGCATCGCTGGTCATGTGGTTGAGCTCTTTGAGCTGAGCCACGTTCAGCCCATAAGCCTTGGCGATCAGGGTCAGGTTCTGACCTGACATGACCGTATGCACGATCGAGCCATCCCCATTGGGGGTGGTAGTTTGGACGGCATAATAAGGGAGGGCGGTCGGACCGCCGGGTTGCACAGTGGCTGGTGGGCTGTAGTTCCCTCCTGCCACGTAAGCCGCATCGATGGTGTAGTACACAAAACCATCTGCTTCGGCCACCCCCGCCCCGATTTCATGGTAGTTGGGGCTCAGCATAGTCTGGATGTGCGGGTCATCCCCCAGCCACATAGAGATTGCCCCTTCGACGGATAGATCTGTCCCTCCGGCGATATTCTCCGAGATAAAAAACGTCGCCCCGCCCCCATAACCCGCCGCAGCGGCCCTATCCCTGGGTCGCGTTCCGCCCGGACCTATATGGGTGACCTGACCGATGGATGCCTGATAATTGCTGTGCGATTGGGCAATCGACATAAGGGTATTGTTTATCTCATATGGGGGTAAACCGTTGCCAATGCGCAGGTTGTTCACCGCATCGATCAGGGCATAGGGATCACCCGCCTGGGCAGTGCTGCGCCTGGTGCTCCCTAACAGCACCAACAGCAGGAGAATCCCAAAAGTAACACCAAGATAGATCGATCTGCGCTTCATCCGATCATAGCACCGTGTGCTCTGGTCTCACCTTGGTGATGTACCAGCGACCCTCACCGCCTTTGAAGACCAGCTCGTAGATCTGCCCACCGGCAACCATCACCAGCATATGCTGACCATCATCATCGGTCCACTGCCGGCCGGCAGATTCCACCTTGTAGCGACCGCCGTTCCAGCTGAAGTTCAGCGGCGTGATCGCACCCTGTTCACTGAATCGGGCGGTAACTTCAATGGGTTCCATGGTTCAATTCATTCCCAACACAAGTGTAACTCACTTTAAAGCCGACAAGCCTGGTCATAAAATGGTCAATACGCATTTTGAAGATATTCAACCACCATTTTCATAGCGGCTTGGGCCGACTGCTCCTTGACAGCCAGCCGGTCACCTGACCACAGGAAATGCCTGGCATATTCATCCCTGGGTGAGCTTAGACCGATCCAAACCGTGCCAAGTGGTTTATCGGGTGTGCCACCGGCCGGGCCGGCGATGCCACTGACCGAAATGCCAATATCTGCCCCCATTGCCTTGCGGATGCCGCGCGCCATCTCGAGCACAGTCTCTTCGCTGACGGCTCCGTGCTGTTCCAAGGTTTCCTGGCGTACCCCCAGCAGGCGCATCTTAGCCTCATTTGAGTAGGCTGTCACCCCTCCCAAGTAATATGTGGATGAGCCAGCCACATTGGTGATCAGGTGGCTGATGAGACCGCCTGTGCACGATTCTGCTGTAGCAAGCCATAAGCCGTGCTGTAGCAACAACTCGCCGACCACTTGTTCCAGCGGCTTATCCAATCTGGCACTCCAACTGTTCCCAAATCAGAGGGTTCTTCATCAGTTGGCGCTATTATACAACACCCGCAACAGTGATAAAATCGAAGCCCGATGGAGATTTCTGAACATATCCAGGGAATATTAACAACCGCCCCACTCAAGCCCGGCTGCTACCTGATGAAGGATGCCGATGGCAAGGTAATCTACGTGGGCAAGGCGGTGAACCTG
>JBGOYO010000258.1:0-4931 GCA_041479715.1 Anaerolineae bacterium | reverse complement strand
GACGCATTTCTGGTTATCCAAAACCGCGCCGTACATCAGGTACGGTGTCACGTGGGCTGCATTAAAACTATTTTGGAACAGGTAGGTGTTTTTCGAGTGCTCATCATGCACTACGTTAGGAATGACAATATCTCCAACCGCTCCATTAAGCGAGGCTGACTTTCCCATGATGTAAATGCCCAAAATCTTTTCCACGTGCTCCGACACTTCAGACAGTATGTTGTAGGCTGCCATGCCCAAAGGATAGTCGATATTCAATAGGATTGCATCGCTCCTGCCGAGGAAGGTCAGGTCACCATCCTGCAGCCGTGGGTCCAAGGTATCAGTGCAGATCTGGTTTAGCTGGATAAGTTGCGCGTCCACTTCAAAGCTGTGCTCGCTGGAAACTCGTAAAATACCACAATCAATCTCTGCATCATTTTGGTCATTAACAAAACTGGTCCCGTTGCTCGTTTGCTGGAATTTCTTTAGAATGTAGTATAAGAAGTTTTCCTGGCTGGATAAAACCTGTTGAGCCTGGATGTTCTCCCATTCCTCCTGCAACTCGTGGTTATTCGTTTCCTTCAAATAATCGATCAGCTTGCTTTTATTTTTAAACGCGTAGCCTGACAGCAGGTTGATCACGCTGTGCGGGTTACTCGAGATGAAATAAACCGGTCGATCGGTCAGTTCTTTGCACACTTGGGCGATATGGTCCCACCAGTGGTCGGTCGCCCGCCGATTCTCCACCATCGACCCGTTCAATAGTCGTACCCTCATTTTTCGCGCTTTACCAGCGATCAATCGTAAATTTTGATCAAAATCATCCCCCCACACGGTCTTGAGGCGCTCGATATCCTCCTTCGGCAGGTTTAATATCTGTGATAACACCTGCATCCGATCATCAAAGTCCCCATCCATGGAATTTAGCAGTGATGTGGAAGAATGACTACGTAATAATGAGTGCAGCTTGTTCCATTCTATCTGATATGCCGTCAGCATCGGGATCACATCATCGATGTCGCTGACGCTGGCAATAAAACACGCCAGTGTATCGGTCCGATTATAAAAACATCGCCTCCTGCGAGCCAAAGATGATACTTTCTCCCAGCTCTCGATATCCTTGAAGCCTGCTTTCGAAAATACTTCTGTGCTTTGACCCAGAACAACCAGCTCAACCCGGTGGATGCAGGACGGCAGCCTTAGCAGGCAGTATAGGAAAGCCGACATATCTGGGATAGGTTCCCTCACCAGGGGGTGCAAAACTGACTTCACACCTGCGTGCGCTTCTTCTAATGTGCGAATCTGCACATCCGCAGAAGAACGGAGCAGCGAGTAATACGTCCGCAGATAAAGTTCGACTTCTTCAGAAGCAGTGCTTGGTACAGTTCGTTCCATTAATTAAATGCCTTTATACCTTGTTCGGGGGCACATCGAACGGTCCGTACCGGGGTGGTCCAGCAACCCGGTATAAGACCGCATAGAGGAATGCCATGACGCCAAATCCAAAGACTGTCAATATGATCGTTAAAAAGAACTGGCCAAAAACCAATTTATTACTAAAGAGGAACTGATTTACCTGGGTTATTACCTTATCCACTGCGACAATGTGGATGTATGGGACGAAATACACCGAGGTAAACAACGGCGGTAACTTTATTCCCGTATTACCCCACAGGATTATTTCGGTCACGTACCACGCCATGATCGGGATGATCAGTAGCAGAATACAACCGATACCCCTCCATACCGGATTCACTTTCCACGGTCTTTCCTGACGCCCCCGCTTATACTGCCCTGATGAGAAACCCATGCTTCACCTCCGTACTTGCTGGAAAGACTTGATGTCCAGCTCAGCTGAATTGTGCTGCCTGTTCAACAGCAGCCACGATGGAATAATAGCCTGTACAACGGCATAAATTACCACTTATCGCTTGCTTGATCTCATCACGTGTCGGCTGCTGCATCTCATCCAACAGCATCACCGAAGACATAATAAACCCGGGTGTGCAATAACCACATTGGACTGCCCCCTTGTCGATGAAGGCTTGCTGGACGGGGTGGAGGTTCCCTTCTTTCATGATACCTTCAATGGTCACAATCTTCGCCCTGTGTGCCCTCACCGCCGGGACGAGGCAGCTCATCACTGCCATTCCATCCATGAAAACGGTGCAGGCCCCGCATTCACCTTCCGTGCAGCCCTCTTTTGTGCCGATAAGTTTACCTTCCTCGCGCAACAATCTTAATAGCGATTTATGTTGCCCTGTAGTAAACTTATAATCCCTGCCATTAATATTCGTTTCAATTGCTGGCACCTTCTGCCCTGAGGTGTGCGTAATGCTGTGTTGTAATCCCTCGGACGGGTAATATTGGTAGCCATGCAGATCGGTACAGGCGCGTAACAATACCGGGCGTCTGGGATATCCTTCTCTCTCCTCACCTTTAGCTAATAATCCCAACACTCGTTTTACACAAACCCGCACCATTTCATGCCGGTATTCCTGCGAGCTGCGTATATCCCCAATCGGTCTGGCGCCTTGTTTGGCATATTCAGCAGCTTTCTCAATCGTTTCCTCGTCGAGTGCCCTTCCAATAAGATACTCCTCAGCCTCTTTCGCATGCACAATCACCGGTGCCACTGCCCCTAAGGTTATATCCGCTTTTTCTATTCTCTCCCCGTCAAACGTCAGGATGACCGCACAATCGACTACTGATATCGCCTGGGCTTTCCTCAGCCCCAATTTATAAAACGTGCCTCGTTGATCCGCCTTGAGTGCTGGGAAGTTGATCTCCACCAGCATTTCATCCGCCTGCATCACGTTGAGCCTGACCCCTTTATGGAATTCTGCCAGGGGCACTACCCGTTTTCCGTTCACCGATTGCAAAACTACATTCGCGTGCAGTGCTACTAAAGGTGGGATCGTATCGTTAGCCGGTGAAGAAGTAATCAGGTTACCTGCAATGGTACCCCGGTTCCTGATTTGTGGCGCACCCACTTCGATACAAGCCTTGGCGAGTGGAAATGCTTGTTCGATGATGATTTTTGACGCCGCACACTGCCCATGGGTGACCAGCGGACCCAAATGGATCACGTTATCCTCGTCCAGCGTGATCTGATCCAGACCCTGGATCCGTGTCACGTCGATTAATGTCGTAACTCCTTTCCGCACCCCTCGCTCCATCTCGAGCAATAAATCGGTCGCTCCAGCGATGATGCGGGCTTGAGATCCTTCATCGGCCAAGATACGGGTGGTCCCTTCAATTGATACTACACTGTGATAATCCTTCCACATACTTACTCCGTCTTATGTTCGTGCAACTTGATGATTTCCGCCATGATACTTACCGCAATTTCTTCTGGAGTCTCCGCATAGATCTCTATCCCAATTGGGGAATGTATCTCTTTGATTGCCTTTTGCGATACTCCCATCTCAAGTAATTTCTTGGTGGTGGTTGCCCAACGCCTTTTCGACCCGATCACCCCAATATACGCAGCTTTCGAGTCGATCAGGGATGGTAATCCGCCTATGTCGATATTCATCCCTCGCGTAGTCATTACAATGTATGTCCAGGGGGTAATTTTCAGCTGGCGTGATAATTCCGACAACGGGATTGGGTAAAACTCATCCGCCTCAGGCACCGCTTCAGGATTGCAAAATTCCGGGCGGTCATCACTCACTGTAACAAAGAATCCCAGCCATTTTGCCAGGTGGACAACTGCTTTGCCAACATGCCCCACTCCCACCACCACTAATATAGGTTTTGGTACGATCGGTTCCACGTAAATCTCCACCTGACCCCCGCACACGCCAGGGTCACCACGTTCAGGGTTTGCCATGGTATAGGATAACAGTCTGGGCATCCTGTCATCGATCGCCTTGATCGCCTCTGTGATCACCCGGCTTTCAACTTCTCCCCCGCCGACCGTCCCGATGATATGTCCATCTGGGTATACCAACATTTTACTCGTCACATGGCGGGGTGTTGAGCCTTTGCTCCGAATGATCGTACATAAGGCTCCAATATTGTTACTTTTCTCAAGGTCGACTAACGCATTGTAGATAGACATATCACATCAAATTATAAATTAATACGGATAATTATTCTTCCAACAGACCCAACACCACTGGCAGCAGCTGTTTTTTTCTAGAGACCACATCATCGGCTTGCAGCGTTCCATCCTGCTGGATCGGGTATGGTAGGTCCTCCAATATCGGAGGTGGGTCAACCATCACCAGGCGGCTCGAATTGCCCACCACATCCGTCACCATCAGCATGACAAAATCCAGGCCGCGTTGCGCCTTGAGCGACTTGAGCGCCGCAGTTACCCTTTCCAGGTTATCGGTAAGCTGCATCTGGTTCGTCACCTCAGCCTGCGCGATGGCAAAATTAAACCCGCCTGCCTGGTAAAGCTTGAGATCCGATGTAACAATCTCCATCCCATCCCTTGATTCTAATCCCACTCCAGCCTGGATGATCGATTTTCCATAGGATTGTATCGATTCACCTGCCAGCGGGCTCGGGCGCTTGAATGCCCATCTACCCAGCCGCTCTGCCGCATCTTCATCCCTTTGTGTCGTGGTGGGTGATGTGAGCACCAGCGTGTCAGAAAGAAGACCTGCCAGTAACATCCCTGCAAGCTCTGGAGGTGCGCTTAATCCTGCGTCCTCGATACGCTCAGAGATCAGCGTGCTCGTACTGCCTACGATATCAACTGTAAACCGGATGGGTATATGGGTCGAATGGTTGCCCAGCCTGTGATGGTCCAGGATTTCAATCAGCTCGGCTTCTTCCAATGCACCTAATGCCTGTCCAGCTTCATTGTGGTCCACCAAGATCACCTTGATCCGTGGCGGGTTGAGCACATCCCGTTGTCGCGCCACTCCAATATAATGCCCCTTTTCGTCTACGACCAGGAATTCATTGTGCTCTTCCCTCAATACCCTAGTGAT
>JBGOYO010000257.1:0-4938 GCA_041479715.1 Anaerolineae bacterium | reverse complement strand
TGTGGCTGGTGAAGCCGGGGACCCAAATTTCAGGCAGGTAATCACCTCTGCAGGCATGGGTGCGGCAGCAGCTATGCAAGCTATAAAATACCTGCAAGAAAAAGAAGAAGTCCAACCCGAATCTGTCGAACCTTAATTTCAATCTAACGGAGGAAAAACTAAAAATGAAAAATAAGGTGTCAATCATTGGCGGTGGTATGACTGGATCAACAACGGCTCATTGGTTGGCCGAGCGTGAAATAGCCGATATCGTCCTGGTTGATATCATAGAAGGCATGCCCCAGGGGAAAGCGCTTGATTTGCAGCAAGCCATGCCCGTGATTGGCCGAGATGTGAAGATCGTGGGTAGTAATGACTTTGATGCAACCACAGGCTCGGATATCATCGTGATAACAGCAGGGTTGCCCAGAAAACCTGGGATGAGTCGTGATGATCTACTCACAGCAAATGCCGAAATTGTTAGCAAAGCTGCCCAGGAAACCATTAAGCGCTCTCCTGATGCGATCTTTGTTATCTTGACCAACCCGCTCGATGCGATGGCGTACCTGACGATGAAATTGACCGGGCTACCTCGAGAGAGAGTGATTGGACAAGCAGGATTATTAGATTCTGCGCGGATGCGCGCTTTTGTAGCCGCGGAAGTTGGTGTATCGGTTGAAAACGTGCAGTGTTATGTGCTCGGAGGTCATGGCGATGAAATGGTTCCGTTGACCCGTCACTCGAACGTCGCCGGTACCGCTCTGCGGAACGTGATCCCAGCTGAAAGGTTGGAGGCTATCGTTAGCCGTACGCGGAAGGGTGGGGGTGAGATCGTCAGCCTGCTAAAGACCGGTAGCGCATATTATGCACCTTCGGCGGCGGTGTCTCAGATGGTAGAAGCGATTCTCAAGGATAAACACCTGATCGTGCCTGCCTCGGCTTTTATGAAAGGTGAATATGGTCTGAACGATATGTTCTTTGGTGTTCCTGTGCAGTTGGGGCAGAGTGGGATCGAGAAGATTGTTATTTATGACCTTGATAATGAAGAACTACAAGCTTTGAAAGTATCCGCAGATGCCGTCCGACAGACCACTGAGGCGTTGCGAAATTTGGTAAAGATATAACTCGGGAGAAATTGAGATGTTATTAAAGGATAAGATTGAACAACAGTTACCGGAGTGGCGAGAGCGGATCAGAAAGCTGATAAAGGAAAAAGGGGATGTGAAAGTTGGTGAAGTGACCATCTCCCAGGTATATGGCGGTATGCGGGATGTAAAGAGCCTCGTCACGGATATCTCTTATGTAGATCCGGTGGAAGGGATCCGGTTCCGCGGCTACACAATCCCAGAGGTCTTGTCGAAATTACCAAAACCCAAAGGCGCAGAGATGCCGTACGTTGGTGGATTGTATTACCTCTTCCTGGTCGGCAGTGTTCCCACGGCAGAGCAAGCTTTGGCTGTGGAAGCGGAGTGGATGAAGCGCGGGAAAGTACCTCAGTATGTGTTCGATGCCATCCGGGCGTTACCGGAAGATGCCCATCCGATGACGTTATTTACCCTGGCAGTCTTAACCCTACAGCGGGAATCTCTGTTCTCAAAGGAATATCACCAGGGACTGAAGAAAGATTCATATTGGATCCCAATGCTTGAAGATAGCATGAACCTGGTCGCCAAGCTACCAGAGATTGCGGCTTTCATATATCGACTTAAGTATAAGAACGGTGACATAATACCCCCTGATCCAGAACTGGATTGGGGCGCCAATTTTTCCCACATGATGGGGATAACTGATCCTACTTATAAGGATTTGTCTCGATTGTACTTCTTGCTACATTCTGACCACGAAAGCGGGAATGTGAGTGCTCATACAACTCACCTGGTTGCTTCTTCGTTATCTGACATTTACTACGCAGCTTCAGCCGGCTTGTCCGGGTTAGCTGGACCGCTGCATGGATTAGCCAACCAGGAATGCTTAATGTGGCTGCTGGACGTGAAGGAGAAATGTGGGGAATGCTCCTATGATAAGGCTGCATTACGACAATTCGCCTGGGATACGCTGAATAAAGGTCAGGTGATCCCTGGATATGGCCACGCTGTACTACGTAAGACAGATCCACGTTACACGGCGCAATTGGAATTTGGCAAGAAGCATTTTCCGGATGACGATATATTCAGGCTGGCAGCCTTGGTATACGATGTGGTACCAGAGGTGTTGATCGAACAAGGTAAGGCCAAGGATCCGTGGCCGAACGTGGACGCAATCAGCGGTAGCTTACAGCATCATTTTGGGGTCAAAGAATTTGACTTTTATACAGTAATTTTCGGTGCCAGCCGCATTTTGGGAGTATCCGCGAATGCGGTTTGGGCAAGGGCACTGGGTCAGCCGATTGAGCGGCCAAAATCACTGACGACTGACATGCTGGAAGAAATCGCTAATAAGAATTCTTGATACGGATCGGATAGATAAAAACAGCGGTGGAAATTTCCACCGCTGTTTTCGTTAAGTCAGGGAGTGGGTGTGGCGCCTCCAGGGGCACCAATCCAGCTAAAATACCTGGGGGTGCTAGGTGCACCCGCTGAAGTATAAATGGGATTACCGCTCTCGTCTGAACCGGAAATACGGACGACTTCGACGATCCAGCTGAAGATATGAGCGTCACCATCTGTCGGACGCAGCGTTGACAGAACGATATACTTGGTATCCGTCACCTGGTCGACCAGGGATGGACCGAGAGAAGCAGTGATATCTTCGATCGTCACCCGATAAGCTTCATTCTCCTGGAGGGATCCAACGGAGGCCCATTGAAGGGTGATGGAATCATCAGCGATCGTGAAATGATCACCATTAGGCGGCAGAAGCAGGTTTGGAGCAGCGTAAGGCGGTGGAAGGGTGGCTGTAGGGGTTGGACCGGGGGTGGCAAATTTACGGCATAATGGGATGACAAGTGGTTGCCCTAAAAAGACTGTATCACCTGAAAGTCCATTTTCTTCTCTTATTGCATCCATCGGGACACCGTAATTATTGGATATACTCATTAATGTGTCGGTGGATTGAACGATAATTTCAACTTTTTCGCAGGCGGCTTCGGTCTGCTCAGCCAGGCTGTACGTAGCAGATGGCAACGCTGTGACCGTTGGCGTGGGTTGAGGGATTTGCAAAGGTTGATTGATATATAGTGTATTACACGCAGTCGGAAGATTATTTAAAGTGATGATGCTTTGCACCGAAACATCAAAAAACGCAGCAATTCCCAGGCAGGTATCATTCGCTTTTACAAGATATGTTACCGGAGTAGAAGTGGGTTCAGGAGTGTTGGTTGAAGTTGGGAAAGGCGTCAGTGTTGCCGTCGATGTTGCAGTAGCGGTGGTGGTCACCGTAGCAGCTTCCGTGGGCAGGATGACTGCTGCCGGGGTCTGTCGTTGCAAGGCGAAAAACACGATGATCGCACCGATGCCGAGGAATAAAGCCAACAAGCCAATCGCAGCCGGAAGACTTAAGGTGATTGAAGGCATACGACTGCCTTCCACAACCTTAGATGACTGCGCAGCTTTTTCAGTAGTCGTCAGGTCTGCCCCACAGACCAGACAGCGGGTTGCATCTTCTTTAACTCGCGTCCCGCAAGTAGGACATAGTTTTATGGGTGATGTATTTGTCTCAGGAGTCATATTTGTAGGAGGGCTGGTTTTTAGCCAGGACTTGGCGCATTATACCAGCTTTTTTGGACCAACGGGTGTTGGGAGACGATATAACAGAGGGCAATGAGAGAATGATTGAGAGTGTTATACTCTAATATTATGCATAACAGCCTGTACATCCATATCCCTTTTTGTACACACCGGTGTGGATATTGCGATTTTAATACCTATGCAGGTCTTCAACGCCTCATACCTGCATACACCCAGGCGGTGGGTGATGAAATCAAGTACTTGGCACAGTCTTCGAATGAGCGATTAGCCATCCAAACGATATATTTTGGGGGCGGGACGCCTTCGCTCGTGCCTGCCAGTGGTCTGGCTTATATTCTAACGACCATAAATGAGCAATTCGACCGATTGCCATCTGCAGAGATCAGTATAGAAGCCAATCCAGGGACTGTTTCTCTGGAATACTTGAAGGATATCCGTGCACTGGGGGTAAACCGGATCAGCCTGGGCATGCAATCAGCTAACCAGGATGAGCTGAGCCTGCTTGAAAGGCAACATACCTTTGACGATGTGGTGAAAGCTGTTGAATGGGCACGAAAAGCAGGGTTTGATAACCTGAACCTTGATCTCATCTTCGGGCTACCGGACCAGACAATAAAAGCATGGTTAATGTCACTTGCGGCTGCATTAGCCTTGCAACCCGAACATTTATCCATGTATGCGCTGACGCTTGAGCACGGCACACCGATGCAGCATAAGGTTGAGCATGGATTGCTGCCTGAGCTTGATGCGGATACAGCAGCAGATATGTATGAGGCGGCAAGCGATCATCTCGCCAAAGCCGGTTACATCCAGTATGAAATCTCGAATTGGGCACGAGAGAAGAACCAGGGAGTGCTGTATTCTTGTATACATAACCTTCAATATTGGCGCAACCTTCCGTATATCGGTGTGGGAGCTGGGGCACATGGGTTCATTAGTCATTGCCGGACAGCGGATGTGTCAACGCCTGGTATGTATATCAGGAAAATGAAGAGTGGTCATGAATATCACCCTGAGAGATGGATATTTCCAGGAACACCGGCTACGTTAGAGATGACGCCCATTGATGCGGAAACTGAGATCGGGGAGACCATGATGATGGGTCTGCGACTGGTAAAGGAAGGGGTATCCGCCAAGGAGTTCCTACAACGATTCGGGGTGAGACTGGAAAGTCGATTTGGTAAACAGATTGATTGGCTAATCTCGGTTGGATTGTTGGAGTGGGTGGGTGATCAAGATAAAAGATTGCGATTAACTTTAAGAGGCCACTTGT
>JBGOYO010000256.1:0-5047 GCA_041479715.1 Anaerolineae bacterium | reverse complement strand
TATGAGAGAGCAACGCCGCTTCCCATCGAATGCCCCAATATCACCACGTGATGGGTATCAATCAGTCCGGTCTGGGCTGCTGAGGATAAGGCGATTTCTGCATCTTTAAGCAATACATCCGACTCGTTGGACGCTACGAGTGGGTTTGGGTTGGCACCGTGCCCTTCAAAATCCCACGAGACGGTGGTGTAACCGGCGTGAGCCAGGGTGAGAGCAAAACCGCGCATCAGCACCGATGACCCGGCGAAACCGTGTGCGATGAGGACGGTGGGTCTTGAGGCTGGGACAGCTTCGGCAGGGGTGATGATCGTAACGGGTGGGTTCGAAGTATGCAGGTTGATTACTTCCAACCCCTTCTGAGCAACGGCAATTTGCCATACCGCCAAGAAAATACAGGCTATTCCAACGCCCAACAGAATTGCGTTTTTTCTGTTCATTATCCTGCCCTGGTCATCATGTGAATCAATCAGTGCTGTGATTCTTCATGGTTAGCTTGATGTTAGTCTCTCCAAGGATAACCTTGGTCAGGTAACGATGACTAATGTCCCCATTCCCCTTTGTTCCCACTGGCGATGGTTTTCGATTGGGGTTTTGAACACTGGAGTCGTCCAATTGAAGAGCCATTTGGATTCTTCGGTACGCATATTCACGCAGCCGTGGCTCATCTGCAAACCAAAATTATCGTGCCAATAGGTACCGTGGAAGGCATTCCCGGGTGGAGTGAGGAAGAACTGGGTCCATGGGACGCCCGGAAGATCGCTGCCATCACTGGCGAGGTCACCATCCCCCATGTGCTTGGAAGGCATTTTCGATTGGATATTGAACACCCCACGGGGTGTATCCCAGGGGATGCCATCCGGATCTGGTCTCTGGTTCAATCCGGAGGAGATGCGGGTGCTCAACACCACCGTATCCTCTTCATAGGCGATGAGGGTCTGGTTTTGAATGGACACTTCAATCCGTTTTTTGGAGGGCTTGACATCCGGTGAAATCGGGGTCAGCTCAGCGTCAGGTATGATACGTATGTGCTCGGCAGGGACATGATATTCATCCTCGCGCAGCTCGTCATATAACCGGTACCAAATCGCGCCGTCAGGTCCTTCATCAACCCCGACACCCCAATGGGTAGACAGGTAATACAACCGGCTCCTTGGTTGCCATCCATTGGTAAGGCTCTTCTGATAGATCTGCGTGTAAGGTACAGTGACTTCGCAAAGCTGACCGCTTTCCGGCAATGAGGTAACCGGCGTATTGAACTGATATTTTACTTTTTGGACGTAAGCGCTATGGATATATCCATTCCAGGCGCGGTACCAGATCGGGTTGTACGGTGGGCCGTCTTCCGGGGTTAATGAATAATATAGGTTTTCGAGTGTGTCGCGGTGGAGGTAGCCAACCGTGTCGCCTTTTGGCCATGTAGGTTCTTTAAACACACTGACGGTATCCTTGGTTATGCGGCCAATCGTGCCGCTAGGACAGGAGGAATCGTCCGCTGAGTTGGGGAATGGATTAGCAGCCAGGGTTGATAGGGCCAATATTCCCAGCTTGAGAAAACCTTTTCGCGAAATACGATCTACCATAGTCTTGATTCTAATGAATCAATGCAAACTCGGCAAGGATGATTATGATTTCTTCTCCATAGAAACAAGGCGGTCTTTATTGGCAGTCAGGTAATAGCGCCTAAAAGCTGCGCTTTCGGAAAGCATAGAATTTAACTGGGAGGTCTCCACTATTACCGTTTGATTTTTCTGCCCTATTCCGGCTTTAAGCACGACTTTATCACCCTTAATGGATATCAGGCTGACGTACCCAGACCGATCGAGCCATTCCAGACCTGCCTTAATTGTCGGAATAAGCTGTGCGGTGGCGGAGGCCAGCGCGTTGAGACTGGCAGTACCGTTCGTCGTATTCAATACATGTTTCGCTAATCCGGCCAGGCGTTTTAGGAGTGCGGCTGGTTTATCCATGCCTGGATCATTGGCAAATAAGTATACCCTGGCGGGTTGCACTTTTTCTAGGGCTGCCTGGATCTCCGCCGGATCGGGCGGTATCGTCCAAATCACCAGGCTTTCAGCAGGATGGAGGGAGAATCGGTCATGGCAATCCAGCCTTGATTTGGCACACGCTTCGCCCCAGATTAGGAGTTTCTCGCGTTCCAGCAGCTGGTACATCCTGGCAAGCGGATCAGGCAGTACTCGAAGGTCGATGACTTCCATCCCGCGCTTGGTCTTCTCAAAGGAAATCTCCTCCGAATCTGCCAATCGATAATCGATCCATTCGATTTGCACGTCCCGCTGGCCGCGGTAAGTGCTGGCGCGCACGGAATAGGCCAGGTCAAACTTCGATTCAGGCAAAGAGAAACCTGCACCCTGCCACCAGATAGACTGTTGTTTATGCTCCAGATCATCTTCAATGGTGAGCTGGAGATGCTCCCCTCCCCGACCGATTGCAGTGTAACCAGGGAGCAATAAATTGCGGGTGGCAAACACCAGGGGCGGGTTACCGGCTCCAAAAGGTGCCAGGCGTTCCAGGTCTTCGACAAGGTCCAGCGTTAATTCCGGCAGGGAGAGGTATCCATCAATGGGTAAATCCTTTTCCTTCTGCAGTCCAACTCCCATGCCCAGTACCGTACGGGAAACAGCAGATCTGAAATCGGGTATATTGGACGGATCGAGGGATAACCCGGCGGCCATCGGGTGCCCCCCGAATTCCTTGACCAGGTTTTGGTTGGCAGCGATGACATTGGTGATATTAACTCCTTCAATCGACCTGGCCGAGCCGCGGGCAATCTCTCCTGGAGGAGCGGAAAGCAATATCACCGGACGATGATATTGGTCCACCAGGCGTGAAGCGACCACGCCAATCACTCCGGCCGGCCAGGCAGGGTGTGAGAGCACCAAAACAGGAGTGTCCAGCAGCCTGGCGTCCGCGACAAGCTGCGCCTGGGCTGCCTGGAATACCTGGTCACTGAGTAACTTGCGTTGGGCATTGATCCCCTCGAGCTTGAGGGCCAGGGTACGCGCCCGCCCCATATCGAGGGTGGTCAGCAGCTCTACCATGATGTTGGCGTCATCCAGGCGCCCGAGAGCGTTCATACGCGGCGCCAAGATGAACCCAATGTGTTCTTCGGTGATGTTGGCTTGGTTGAGCTCGGTCAGCTCCATAATGGCGCGGAGCCCGGGTCGTTTTGTGCGGCGAAGCGCATCCAATCCAAGCTGGAGCAAGTAGCGAGTATCCCCTTTCAGTAAGGCTATGTCAGCGACGATACCGAGTGCCACAAGGTCGAGGTACTGTCGGGACTTTTCATCATCCCCCTTAAGGTGCCACAATTCTTCAACCAGCTTATAGGCCACACCCACACCCGGCAGCGAGCTAAGCGGGTGCCCTGGGGGAAGTTTCTTGGGATTAACGATCGTCTTGGCGTCTGGGAGAACCTCTGGCAGGTCATGATGGTCGGTGATCACCACTGGAACACCCCTGTTTTTGGCGAAATCGATCGCCTCGTGAGAAGAGACGCCGGTATCACAGGTCACAATTAATTCCACGCCTTTTTCCAGAAATTTTGTTAACGCCGGCAGGCTTATGCCGTGCGATTCTTCACCCCGGACGGGGATGTGGAAAATCACATTCCCAGCCAGCTCCTTCAACGCCGAGACCAGGATGGTCGTAGAGGTCTGCCCATCGACGTCAAAATCACCCCAGATGCCGATTCTCTTTTTTGCCGACAGCGCTTCGAGGATAATGCTGACCGCTTTTTCCAGGTCTGGGAGGTCCGAAGGAGGTGATGGATGGTAGTCTTTAGCTGACAAAAACCCCCTGGCAGCGGCGATATCGGTCAGGCCGCGTGAATATAATACCTGGCTGACTAGTGGATTTCCACCAATGATCCGAAGGAATTCTTCGGGCACGGTTATATCTTGAGGCTCAAGCCATGTTCGAAGCATATAGGGTTAGAACTCAATCTCACCGATTTGATCAAAATCGATCGTGACTTCGTCCGGCGACTCAGATTCCAGCCACTCTTCCAGGTGCTCCAAATCGCCAGGCTTTATCCCTCGGTTGCATAATGAGCGGTAGGTGCAGAACAGGCAGCGCGTCACATCTGGTGTGAGCGGGTAGATGGGTTCTGATTTATTATCGATGGTCGAGACCAGGCTCCCCAATGATCTGGCGTCCTCCTGGAAGCGCGGTTGGTCATACTGGAAGCGTTCTGGCTGTTCGGGTTGGTTGGCGAACCAGTAGATCATCTCAATTTGCCCAGGGTCGATCATCTCGCCACGGGTGAACCTCGAACCTGCTCCGGTTAGAACATACGGGTATACATGGGTTTGCAGACGTTCTGCCAGCCACCTTGGTCTGGGATGCTTCTGCGAGGTTTTCCAGTCGATTATGGTCCAGCTGCCATCCGGTGAAATAACCAGCAGGTCATATTTGGCAATAAGGCGGAATTCCTTCACCGGCACACTAAGAGTAATTTCCTCATACCGTTGGTTGGCTGGATCACTAATGATTTCAAGGGTTCCATCCTTAATAGCGTGCAGGTAATTGCCCCACATGGACTGCAACACATCATCACTGGATATGGAACGTGAGATTTGAGCTTCCGATACACCGATCAGGTGTTGGTGGACGACTTTATGAAATTTCGATCCAAGGTCGATTAAGCGCTCATTCTCCAGATAAGGCTCGGCTTCCACAGCCGGCCAGGCCTGGTGGAGGATGTGCCGCAGTTGAAAGCGCCGCTGGCAATCCACATAATCCTGCAGGTTGCTCTGGCTGAATATGAATCCTTTAGGCAAGCTCATCACGGATCTCTCTCCGACTTTCCAGGAATGACTTCAATGCCATCAAAGGTACAGCCGGCAAAGATTCACCCCTACGACCGTTATTCCAGGTGATGATAAGTTCTTTTTTGGCACGCGTGATGGCTACATAAAGCAGCCTCAGCCGTTCACGTGCATAATCATTACGCGCCTCGATCGTCGCTGCACCTTCCTGGTACCATCGGTAATTGTCATTGGAAACCAGCGTCTTCAATTGTGCCAGG